>JBJMQN010000583.1:0-4508 GCA_045802665.1 Myxococcaceae bacterium
AAGCTGAAGGCCAGGGTGAAGGTGAAGGCGAGTCCGGCGGCGAGGAGGAACAGGCGCCCGTCGAAGAAGCGCTCCCGGCAGCCAACGCAGCGGCGCCGACGGGCAAGGCGCTCACGCTCAAGGCCGGCAAGTACAAGCTCGTCACCGAGCACAGCCGCGGAGACGTGGGCATCACCTATGCGCTCTACCTCCGCACCGACATCTTCGCGCCCGGCATCGAGCGCGAGGTCGATGCGCCTGGCACGTACACCGTTCGTCTCCCCAGCGACGGCACGCTGCGGCTGTTCACGCGCGGCAATCTGGACGTCCGCTGCCGCATCTTCGACTCCACCGGTGCGCTGATCGTGGAGAGCGCCGACCGCGGCGCGGATTGGAACTGCGGTCTCGCGGAGCCGCTGAAGGGCGGCGACTACACGCTCATGCTCGAGAGCGAGACGCTGGTTCCGGGGACGACGCGCGTGCAGGTCGATCTCGCGAACGTCACCGAAGCGCCGGTGCTGGCCGACGGGGTGCAGCTCAAGTTCGACACCGGGGTCCTCCGCGCGCCGCTGCCGCCGTTGAAAGGCGACGGCGTGGAGGAGCTCTCGTTCTCCGGCAAGACGCCTTTCTCGTGCGCGCTGGAGGACGACAAGGGCGCGGTGGTCTCGCGGCAGATGAACGTGAAGGACTGCTCGCTGCTCGTGCGGCCCGGAGGCGCGGCGTGGAAAGCGCGGCTGTGGACGCTGGCGAATTCGGCGCAGGTGACGGCGAACGTCACGATGCGGCAGCTGGGATCGGCGTCGAGCGGAGCTGTCAAGGCGGGCACGGCCGCTCGCGTGAAGATCGAGAAGCCCGGGCGCTACCAGACGGGGCCGCGGATCTTCTGCATTCCCGAGAGCCAGAAGGGTCAGCTCCGGAAGTGCGGCCCGGAGACGTCGCTCGACGAAGGCGGCTGGATCGTCAGCGGCTCGGGTGGAAGCGATTCCTCATTCGAGCTGAAGGAGATCGTCGACTCGCTGGACACCGAGAAGTCGGACAAGGTGATGCTCTCGCGCGAGCCCGCGCTGCTTCGTCAGACCTCCGGCGCGACGTCGCTGCATCTCCTCAAGGCGACGGTACAGGTGGGAGATCGCACCGCTCCCGCGTGCAAGATTGACCAGGGCGTCGCGCAGCAATCCGAGTACGCCTGCTACGCGTCGAGCGGCGCTACGCAGAGCTCGCTCGCGAGATGGTGGACGGCGAGCCCGCTCTCGGGTGAAGCGTCGGTGACGCGCGTCGCGGTGCAGGTGCCTTCGACCTCCTCTCCGCTGACGCCGGGCCTTCAGAACATCTCGTGGTCGAGCGGCCCTGCGATTCGCCTCGCACTCCCGTCGGAGCCCTCGCGCGTGAGCCTGTCCCTCGCCGCGGACGCGTGGGCAGTGCAGCTCGATGACAAGAACAACGCTGTCGATCTCTGCGCTCCGACGCCAACGCTCTCGCGTTGCGTGCTCACCGGGAACGGCGGACACATCGTCCTCTACTCACCCACCGAGCCGCGCGCGCAAGCCGAGGTCATCGGCGTGGAGGCGACGCCGCGCAGGTTCTCGCTCACTCGGCTTTTCGAGACGCAGGTCCGGGCACCGGGTCAGCAGCGGATCGCGATCGCTTCGGGGACCACGGACCGGCAGCTTCGAGCGCAGGGCGCGATGCGCTGTGTGACGACGCTCGACGACGGCACGCGGCTCGAGGGCTGCAACGCGCGCATTCCGGCGAATCACACCGGCGAACTCTCGCTCGACGTGAATCCAGGCGGAGTGCGCGCGGTGATCGCGCCGGAAGCTGACCTGAACGCAGCCGAGCTGAACGCGGGCAGCAATCCATCTCCCCAGGAGCTCCAGGCCGCGAAGTCGCTCAAGCTCAGCGGACTCGTCGTCGAACGCTCCATCAGACTCGCGCAGGACGGCGTGGTCCATCTGCGATCCGAGTCTGGCGTGTGCGGGATCGCGTCTGGAAACAGCGTGCTCGTCGTCGGCGGAGATGACGCGGGCTGCGCGTTCGATCGACTGCTCAAAGCGGGCTCTTACCGCGTGGTGTTCCGCGGCTTCGCGGATCGCACGCTCACCGGAAGCGCGAGCTGGACGACGGAGCCGGTGAAGGAGCTGGGCGAAGGGATCGCGGCGGATGAGAGCTGGGTCGGCCCGACGCAGACGCGCTTCTTCCGCTTCAACACCGCATCGCCGGGAAAGATCGGCCTCGGCCTTCAGGTCGCGGCGGAGCTTCTGGACTGCAGCGTGCTCGACTCGGAGCAGCGGGTGCTGGGCGAGGGATGCCAGCAGTTCCTGCAGCTCGACAAGGGAACGTACCTGCTCGCGGTGCACGCGCCCGCGAATGCGCGGACGCTGAAATTCAAGCCGGTCCTCGTGGGCCTCGCCGGAGCCAAGGCGGAAGTGCCCGAGGAGTACCTGCGCGACTTCTTCAATCGGATCGGGGTGCAGCAGTGAAGCCCGTCGTTCTGTCGTTCCTCATCTTCGCGTTGCCTGCCTTCGCCCAGTCTCAGGACTACCGGCCGGCGGACGAAGCTCAGCACCCGAATGCCAATGCGCTGAAGATCCTCCCCGACGATTTTCTGCGCGGGTTCGATCCGGTGACGGTCTACTTCCCGGACAACGCAGGGCCGGGCAAGGCGCCCGCGGACAACGGCAACCAGCTCCTGAAGGTCACGCCGTCGTGGCCGGGGCAGTGGTTCTGGGCGGACAAGAAGACGCTGCAGTTCCGCCCCGCCGAGCCGTGGCCGCCGCTGCAGCGCTTCATCTTCGAGGCGCGCGGCACGAGGAAGATCCTCGCCACCATGATGTCCGCGCCGTCCGCGATGGCGCCTTACGCGGGCAGCACGGACTTGCGGCCCTTCCGAACGCTCACGCTCACGTTCCCGCAGCCGCTCACGCTCGCGTCGCTCAAGCAGATGTTGCGCCTCGAGATTCGAGATCTGCCCGGCCTCGCGGACTCGCCCACGCGCGTGGTGAAGGACTTCACCCTCTCGCAGCTCCCCCGAGCGACGCAGCGCGATCCCGCGAGCTACGCCATCACGCTCGCCGAGGACGTGCCCGAAGGAAAGCTGCTGATGGTGAAAGTCAGCCTCGCGCTCGGCGAAGAGGACAAGACGTTGTGGACGGGGAGGATCTCCACGCGCACGCCGTTTCATCTGGAGTCCATCCAGTGCGGCTCGCAGACGTTCTCGCTCATGGGCGGCGCGACGATTCCGCGCGACATGGCGCTCTCGTGCGGCAACCAGGGAGATCTCCCGCAGCTCGTCTTCTCCGCGGCGGTGCAGGACCTCACGCTCTCCGCGTTGAAGAAGCTCGTTCGGCTGGAGCCCGCGGTGCCGGACATGCACTTCCAGAGCTACGGGGCTCGCATCGCGCTGCGCGGCAAGTTCGTGCCGGACACCTTGTACCGGCTGCAGTTCTCCGCCGCGCCGATTCAGGACGACAGCGGACGAAAGCTGCTCGATCCCGGCGAGGGGCAGGTCTTCTTCCACCTCGGATGGAAGACCCCGTTCCTCCGGTGGCAACAGGCGAACGCGCTGCTGGAGGCGAAGGGCCCGCGGATGCTGCCGCTGCAGGGCTACGGGGATGCTCGCGCGGATGTGCGCATCTACCGGATCGATCCGCTGCACGAAGGCATCTGGCCGTTCCCTTCTTCGCCTGTCGTGATCAACGAGGAGAGCGCCCCACCCTTCCCCGGCGAAGAGCCCGGCACGCCGACGGACACGCCCAACTACATCGGCGCTCAGGAGCTGCAGCAGCACATCCGGCTGCTCGGGACGCCGCTCGTCTCGCGCGTCGTCGATCTGCCGCTCGCGAACAAGACTGGGACCACGACGTTCGGACTCGATCTCGCGCCCCTGCTCGATGAAGTCGTTGGCCGTCAGCGGCCGGGCACGTACCTCGTGGGCCTGCGTCGGCTCACCGGCGCTCCCGAGCGCGCGTACGTCCGGGTGCAGATCACGAACCTCTCGCTGACGACGGTTGAAGAACGCGACCGCGCGATGTTCTTCGTGCGCACGCTGGATGAAGCGAAGGACGTGCGCGGCGCGAAGATTGTCCTCGAAGGTCAGCGCCGGGTTCCGGATCCGCCACACGGGAAGACCGCGACGAAGCTGGTCCCGTTCACGCACACGCTGACGACGGACGATCACGGGCAGGCGAGCCTGGGTCCTCAGGCGGACTGGGCGTCGATCAAGCGGATCTCGGTGCAGTCAGGCGAAGACATCCTCGTGCTCGATCCGCGCGAGCCGCCCGCCGCGTTCGCGAACAACCACTGGTCGCCGTCTTCAGGCTTCCTCGAGTGGCTGGGTCAGCCCGTGCCTGCTCCGCCGAACGACACGACGCTGGGCTTCATCTTCACCGAACGGCCCATCTATCGCCCTGGCGAGAAGGTCTTCATCAAAGGCTACGTGCGGAAGAAGGTGGGCGGAGAGTTTCAGCTCGCGGGGACCTCGAACGACTTCGAGCTCCATGTGAACGGCCCGGGAGATCAGCACTGGCCGA
>JBJMQN010000584.1:0-3451 GCA_045802665.1 Myxococcaceae bacterium
GACGTGCATCGACGAGGACGCGGACAACGACGGCGTTCCGGCATCGATGGACGCGGATGAATAGCCGGTCGCTTCGAACGAGCCGTTCCACTGCGGCCGCTGCGGGACCCCGAACGATTTCCGGATGGAGCTCCGCGGAGACTCCGTCGAGGTCGAACACGCGCGCATCACCGAACGCCACGGAGACATCCTCACGCTGCAGAGTCCGTTCGGAGCCATCTACGCGCGGGTCGATGCGAAGACGAACTCGAACGGCACGCTCAACCCCGGCGCCGAGGTCCGCATCGACGGCGAACGCGACGGCAAGAGCCCGTGGGACACGGTCGTCGCGCGCGCGGTGACGGTCAGCTGCGACTCGCCCGCGATCGCTTCGTCCCTGAACCTCGTGGGCGCGATGCCCGTGCAGATCGCTGAGCGGAACGCACCGCCCTTCGCTGCGCAGGCTGCGGTGCTCGCGGCCCGCTAGGCGACTCGAAAATGCCGCTCCGCGCTGAACCTCGCGACGCCACCCGGTTGCCGGGCCGCCCGTGCACGGTCCGGCTCGCGCCTTACGGCGGCGGCGGGGGCGGGGGAGGCACCGCCACCATCTTCCCCATCGTGACCGTTGGGTAGGTCGGCGCCGGAGCGAAGTACTCGATCAGTGGGCCGATCACCGGTGCGCTCCGAGCGAGCTCCTCCATTCGCTGCCAGTCCACGACGTTCCCGCTCCCGCGCTCACGACTCGCCGCCGCGAGCAGCACCGGGAACGCGATCAGCGCGAACACCAGCACCGAGGCCGCCACGAGCAACCGGCGATACCCCGCCACGCCCACCGGACAGTCCGCCGTCAACACGGTGTCGTCTTTGCGTCGGTAGAACCGGGTGCAGATCTTTCCCTCCGTCTTCTGAATCAGCGCCCGCACCTCGTCCGATCGCAGCGCACTCAGGTTGTAGACGTGCTTTCGGCACTGGCCGCAGAACCGGGCGCGTTCGTCGCCAGCCATCTTCGACCAATCCGCCGAGCAGGGTGACGCGACCTTGAAGCGGAGCGGAGCCGGGGCGTCCATGCGCGATCCTCGGTGAGGGTGAACCTACGGCGGAGGCGGCGCTGCGATCGCGCCCATCACCACGGGCATGCGCTCGGGCGAGAGGTAGTTGATCAACGGACCGATGAGCGGCGCCTGCCGGGCGAACTGCTCCACGCGGTCCCAATCAATGCCGCCATCGGTCGCCTTCTGCCGGCTCGCCGCCGCCAGCAGCACGGGGAAGGCGATCAGCGTGAACACGAGAACCGCTGCCGCCGCGAGCACCCGGCGATGCCGCGCCACGCCCACCGGACAATCGGCCGTGAGAACGGTGCCGTCTGCACGCTGGTAGAACTTCGCGCACAGCTTCCCTTCGGTCTTCTGCACCAGCGCGCGCACCTCGTCGTTTCTCAACGCGCTCAGGTCGTACACGTGCTTCTTGCACTGCCCACAGAACCGAGCGCGTTCGTCGCCGCTCATCCGGCTCCAGTCCGCCGAGCAGGGCGACGCGACCTTGAAGCGCAGCGGAGCCGGGGCATCCATCGTGAAAGTCTCCTGCGCGAGGATCCGGCGCCGCAAAGGCGCCAGTGTGTGCGTCCGCGCGCGAATTGAAACGCGCGGTGCCTCCAGAAGATCTCCAACCTGACCGAACCGTTAACCGCGCCGGAAAACCCGTGGAAACACTGGGAGCTGGCGGCTACAAGCACCGACACCGTGACCGCCCAGAAGTTTCAAATCCGCGAGGCCACGCCCTCGGACGACGTCGCGATTGGCGAGCTGCTCGTCGAAGCTTTCGTGAACAGCTACGCGCGCAAGATGCCTGAAGTCGTCGTCACCGCCGAACGCAAAGCAGAGCTCCGAGCGGTCGCCGACAAGCGGAAGATCGCGAAGGTCTTCGTCGCCGAGCTGTCCGGCAAAGTCGTCGGGACCGTCGCGCTCTGGCCGCCTCGAGCGCCCGGCTCTGAGGCCTGGCTCGAAGGCGCGAGCGATCTCCGCCACCTCGCCGTCAGCGGCTCCCACCGCGGCCTCGGCATCTCAGATGCGTTGCTCGACCGCGCCGAACAGATGGCGTGGGAGCTCGGCTCGCCCGTCGTCTGCCTGCACGTCCGAAGAGGCGCACAGGGCGTTCGCGAGCTCTACGTGAAGCGCGGCTATCAGCGCGACGAGAAGGGCGATCTCGACAAACCGAGCGTCTACCTCGAGGCGTACTTCCTGCCGAAGCCGCGCTGAGGCTGCGAACGCGCGTGAGGCGGGGAGGCGGCCTTCAGAGCTGCGTTCGGTGCCGCCGCTCAGCCTTCCGTCCGGATGTACGGCGCGATCAGTGCGCGGAAGCCGTCACTCCACTCGGTGGGCCGCCGGGTCTTCGGATCGATCTTCACGACGACGCGTTCGCCGGTGGCGCAGTCCACATCCTGATCCATCGGCATCACCACGCACCCGAACGTGAGGCTCGTGTGGCCGAGCTTCTCCACCCAGACCCGCACGCGCACTTCGCCCATCTTGCTCACGGGGCGCAGGTACTCGATGTGGTTCGCTCGGACGAGCTGGTACTGGTCCGGATTCTCCGACTGCAGACTCCCGCCCCAGCCGAGGAGGCGCCAGAAGGCGCCGATCGTGCGTTCGAAGTAGAGCAGGTACCGCGCGTTGTGCAGGATGCCGAACGCGTCCAGGTCGTCGAAGTACACGCCGTGGATCGCCTCGAAAAATCTGTGGCCGGAGGATCGCGACATCGCGCGGCTTCCTAACGGCTCTGATGGATCGCAGCAACCGCCGCGTATCGAGGTTCCACTCCGCGTCGCCCTATCAACTCGCGCCGGGAGTAGCCCCGCTCATCTCGTCGCCGCACGCGAGTAGCGCACGTCATTTCACTCCCATTCTGGGAGTGCTGAGCAGCGCACGCGAGTAGTGCACGTCATCTCACTCCCATTTTGGGAGTGCTGAGCACCGCACGCGAGTGGCGCACGTCACGTCGCTCCCATTTTTCAGCGCCTCACCTGGCCTCGAGCTGAACCTTCCCGGTCTCGCCCGCTTTCACGGTGGCGGTCGCGTGCAGCCGGGTCTTTCCATTCGGGCTCAGAATCTCGAGCGCATGCTCTCCCGCCGTCAGCGGCCCCACCATGAAGCGCCCCGAGCCGTCCGTCGCGACGCGGGCCCCATCCGGCTCCTCGATCACGAGCCACATGTCGGTGCCGTTCTCCGCGGTGACGAGGCCCTCAATCCATGCCGCGGCAGCCAGATGCAGCTCCACCTCACCGACACCATCCGATGGAACGCAGGGCTTCCCCGATGAAGGCGCGAACGGATACGCGCCCGCCACGAGGCAACCGTGGACGTCGGTGGATGCGCGGAGCTCGCCCGATGGATCCGTAGAGCCGAGCAGCGCTGCCTGATTCCGCCGCAGCTCAGCCATCACATTCCGATCGGCATCCCGCGCCTCAACCGCATAC
>JBJMQN010000585.1:0-5442 GCA_045802665.1 Myxococcaceae bacterium
AGGCGGGGCCGGTCTTCTACCAGGAGAACGGCGGCGGAAATTCGGGGCTCGTGCCGCGGCTGACGGTGGAGCTGCAGCGCGAGCAGGACATGACGGAGTTCGGGCTCGCGGCAGGCAATGACCTGGTGGGCGCGTCCGGGTTCGAGAACGCGCTCTGGGCGCAGTTCGCGTCCGTGTTCGGCGGGATCCGGGTGAGCGAGCCGCTGAAATTCTACGGCGCAGGAACGTTCTATCGGAACGGACGCGCGCCGGGGGCCGGGCTGCTCACGTTGAACCCGACGACGGCGGCGGGGCAGGGATACGCAGGTGAGGTGGGTGTGGAGTGGAAGTTCAACCGGTTCGTGACGGTGTCGGGCGCGTTCACGCGCATCGCACAGGTCGGAACCCCAGGGGCGGACCTCACGCGCAACATCGGCGCGGTGCGGCTGATTCTGACGAATGTCGAGTGAAAGGGAGGCAGGGAACATGGAGCGTGGGATGACGGCGGACCAGGTGCTGGCCGCACTGTGGAGGCGGAAGGCGCTGGTCTTTGCCATCGCACTCAGCGTGTTCGCAGTGGGCGCGACGGTCGTGATGACGATGCCCAGCGTGTACGAGGCCACCGCGGTGGTCCGGTATGACGCGCAGTTCCCCGACGGGGAAATGGTCCGGCGTACGGTGGGAGATCAGCTGGAAGGGCGGCTCCTCACCGTGAGGCAGCAGCTGCTCGGGCGGCCGGTGCTGCAGCGGCTGATCGAGGAGATGAACCTGTACCCGGAGCTCATCTCGAAGCACGGGATGGACGCGGCGGTGGAGGCGCTCCGGCGCGACATCGACGTGAAGGTGGAGGGTGAGCACGCGTTCGAGCTCACCGTGCGCGCGACGACGGCCCCGCTCGCCTCGAAGGTGGCGAACCGGCTGCCGGAGATCTTCGCGGAGGAGAACGTGAAGGTCCGCAAGGAGCAGGCCGAGCGCGCGACCTCCGTGTTCGCCGACGAGATCGACCAGCTCAAGAAGGACAACGCGGCCTGGGAGCAGAAGATCGCCCAGTTCAAGGTGGACCACATGGGCGAGCTGCCCGAGCAGCTCGAGTCCAACATGCGCGGCCTCGAGCGGATCTCGGGCCTCATCAACCAGAAGATGGACGCCCTGCGCACGGCCGAGATTCGCCGCAGCGACATGGTGCGCGCGGGCTGGGCGCACGACTCGGAGGCGGGCCGGATGGAGGCCGCGGAGCAGGCGCTGGTGCAGCAGCTGGCGGTGGCTCAGCAGACCTACACCGCGGATCACCCCGAGGTGCAGCGGCTGATGAAGGAAGTTTCGGCGATGAAGAGCAAGCGCATCGACGCCGAAGGCCGGATGACGTCCGAGAAGCGCGAGCGGATCGCGGCGGCGCAGATGGTCCAGGACTTCCAGAAGGACATCAAGGAGCTGCAGGCGCAGGCGGACGTCTACCAGAAGCGGCTGGATGCCACGCCGAAGTGGGCGCACGAGCTGGGCGTCATGCAGCGCGACTACGAGATCGTCAGGCAGAAGTACCAGTCGCTCATCTCGCGCAAGGTCGAAGCGGAGCTGGCGCAGGACCTCGAGATGCGGAACGCGACGGAGCTCTACAACGTCATCAGCCCGGCGGTGACCCCGTCCGCGCCGGCGAGGCCGGACCGGATGAGCGGCCTGATGCTGGCGTTCCTGGTGGCGCTGGGGCTCGGCGTGCTGACCGCGGTGGTGGTGGAGCTGCGTGACGACTCCATCCGCGACCCGGCCACGGTGAAGCAGTCGCTGCCGCCGATGCCCGTGCTGGCAGTCATCCCGCAACTTTCAGGCAAGACAGAGAAGCGCGTGCTGATGCCGGCGCGTAACACGAACAACAACCTCAACACGACGCTGAACTAGTCGTCCCAGATTGGAGAGCGGCAAGATGAACCACGAGATGGAGCGGGCTGGGAACTTCCTCCCGCGAGTAGACAAAGCCGAAGGGCTGAACGAGGTGGACCGGCGAGTGGTGTCGCTCACCGCGCCCGCATCGACGGCGGCAGAGCAGTACCGCACGCTGTACTACCGGCTGGAACGCATGCGCGAGCTGCGGCCGATGAGGGTGGTGGCGATCACCTCCTCGGTCCCGGGCGAGGGCAAGACCGTGACGGCGGTGAACGTGGCGCTCACCGCGGCGCGGGCGAACCGGGACAAGCGGATCCTGCTGATCGATGCGGATCTGCGCCGGAGCCAGGTGGCGGACGTGCTCGGCATCAAGGGCAAGCCGGGGCTCACCGAGGTGCTGGAGGGTGACGCGCAGCTGCAGGACGCGATTCGCCGCTTCCAGTCCACGACGCTGATGGTCCTGCCGGCGGGCGGGATGTGCGAGGAGCCGACGGAGGCGCTCGCGTCGCAGCGGATGAAGGTGCTGCTCAAGCGGCTCCGCGAGGCGTTCGACGAGGTCTATGTCGACCTGCCGCCGACGCTGCCGTTCGCGGACGCCTCCATCCTCGGGATGCAGGCCGATGGCGTGATGATGGTGATCCGCGCCAACCAGACGTCCGGGAAGCTGGTGAACCAGGCGCTGGAGTCCCTGCAGGGGGCGCCGCTCGTGGGCTGCGTGCTCAATGGCGCGGAGCTCTCGCAGACGCCGTACGTGAAGAACTATCTGAAGAAGTAGCAGGCAAGAAGGTCTGGAGGTCAGCCCCGAGCGCGGGCGAGTTCCGGCGCGCTCGGGGCTGACTGTGGTTTGGGCGGGCGGCTTTTTCTTTAGGGTTTGGGGGGACGATCTTGCTTCGGGTGTTTCACCACTGGTTCTCGGGTCGAAAGCTGACGTTCTTCCTGGCTGAGACCTCTGCGATTGCGATGGCGTGCGCGGTAGGGGCGGTGCTGTTCGCACACGCGCTGGCCCCCGCGGGCGCCAGAGCGATCTTCAAGACCGGCTGGCCGGCGCTGATCATCCTGACGGTGGGCGCGGTCATCGCCTTCCAGTTCGCGCTCTATCTGCTGGACCTCTACAACCTGCGCGTCGCCGGCGAAGACCGGACGCGCGGCCAGCGCATGATGAAGGCCGCGGGCGCGGCGGCGATTCTGCTGGGCGGCGGCAATGGGCTCGCCCGGCTGCAGCTGCCGCCCGGGGCGGCGATGGGCGCGGCGATGGGCGCGGTGTTCGGCGTCCTCCTCGTCCGAGCGGCGATGAACCGCCTGGTGGGTCAGGCCGCGAAGGTCCTCATCGTGGGAGACGGCGCGAAGGCGCGGGCGCTCTCACAGGTGCTGATGGACGAGGGCGAGGACAGCTTTCAGATCGTGGGCTTCCTGCCGCCCTCCCGCTTCTCATCCGAGGTGAACAGCCTCGCGGATGCGGCGAAGTCGCTGAAGGCCGAGTTCGTGGTGACGGCGATCGACGATGCGCGCGGCGGTGTGAAGGGAGACGCGCTGCTCGAGTGCAGGCTCCAGGGCTTCAACGTCTTCGAAGGCCCGCGCTTCATGGAGCGGGTGCTGCGCCGGATCCCGGTGAGCTCACTGCGAGCCTCCGATCTCGCGTTCTCGGACGAGATGCAGATCGCGGCCGGGCGTTCGTTCTTCAAGCGCGTGTTCGACATCCTGATGTCGTTGGGCCTGCTGTTCTTCGCCTGGCCCGTGATGCTGATCGTCTCGATCGTCATCAAGCTCGACAGCAAGGGGCCGGTCTTCTACCGCCAGGAGCGCGTAGGGCTCGCCGGCAAGAGCTTCTTCCTCTGGAAGTTCCGCAGCATGAGGACGGACGCGGAGAAGGACGGCGCGGTCTGGGCGAAGCAGAACGACGACCGCGTCACCCGCGTGGGCAAGTTCATCAGAAAGACGCGCATCGACGAGATTCCGCAGATCTTCAACGTGCTCGCGGGCGAGATGTCCTTCGTGGGTCCGCGGCCGGAGCGTCCGGTGTTCGTGGCGGAGCTGAAGCAGAAGATCCCGTTCTACGGGCTTCGCGACGCGGTGAAGCCGGGGCTCACGGGCTGGGCGCAGATCCGCTACCCGTACGGCGCGTCGGTGGAGGACGCGAAGAACAAGCTCGAGTACGACCTCTACTACATCAAGAATGGAAGTCTGTTCCTCGACGTGGCGTGTATTTTCCACACGGTGAGGCATGTGCTGGTGGGGCGCGGCGCGAGGTAGTGGGTCCGGCGAATGCAGTTGGGATTGCCGGATTCGGGCGGCGGGTGTTTTCGGGGGGTGGGGCAGTGGACGGGCACGTCGAGGGGACGTGGACGGAGCTGGAGCAGCTTCGTGCACGTGAAGAGCTGGACGGGGAGCAGGAACGGAATCAGGTGATTCCGGCTGCAGCGGCGCAGCGGCCGACGAAGATCGTCGCGCTGGGCGGCGGCACCGGGTTGCCGACGGTCCTCAAAGGCCTCGCTCGAAAAGCGGATCCCCGGCCGGGTGAACCGGGCATCGAGATCACCGCCGTCGTCGCGATGGCGGATGACGGTGGCTCGTCCGGCAGGCTTCGCCGCACGCGCGGGATGCTGCCTCCGGGCGATGTCCGCAACTGCCTCGTCGCGCTGGCGGGCGGCAAGAGCGCGCTGTCGGAGCTGTTTCAGTTCCGGTTCAGCGGGAAGAAGGGCCTCGCGGGCCACGCGGTGGGGAATCTTTTGATCGCCGCGCTGACCGAGCTGAAGGGCGACTTCCTCGAGGCGGTCCGCGTCTCAGGGCGGATGCTGGGCGCGAAGGGGCAGGTGCTGCCCTCGACGCTGGCGCCGGTGCAGCTCGTGGCGCACCTGGACGACAACAGCAGGCTCGTGGGTGAGCGGTTTCTCTCGCGCGCGGCCGGACGCGTGAAGCGGGTGAGTCTGTATCCGTCACTGCCGCCGCCGGTGGAGGGCCTCATCGACGCGATTCACGAGGCGGATCTGATCACGCTGGGGCCGGGCTCGCTCTACTCGAGCGTGATGCCGAACCTGCTCGTGGACGGCGTCGCGCAGGCGCTGCAGCAGACGCGCGCGCTCAAAGTTCTCGTCGCGAACTTGATGACCCAGCCGGGCGAGACCGAAGGGATGAACGGCACCGAGCACGTGAAGGCGGTCATCGATCACGTGGGCCCGGTCGTGGATGTGGTGCTGGTGAATGCGACGGCGCCGTCGGATGAGCTGCTCGAGCAGTACGGGAAGAACGGCTCAGTGCCGGTGTCGTTCGACAGGCGGAAGCTGCTCGATCTGGGTGTGATCCCGGAGCGCGCCCGAACCGCCACCCTGCGCCGCTCGCGGTCAGGCCATCGCCCGCGGCCAGGCCATCGCTCGCGTAAAAAAGGGCAGGTTACAGTTCCATGTGATCCCCCATCCAATATCTGAATGGTTGACGGCGGTCAAGTCAGATTTAAAGATGGAGTGTCACTTTTCAGCATGAGGCATTTTGCATTTCTTTTTTTCGCAGTGCTTATCCCCGGGTCGCTCATCGCCGAGATGGGATGCCCCGCGAACGTGAAGGCCATTCCCATTCATAAGATCAATCAGC
>JBJMQN010000586.1:0-4189 GCA_045802665.1 Myxococcaceae bacterium
CGCCCGGAAGTCCAGGCCCGAGTCGAGCAGCAGTCCCACCGAGCCGCGGTGATCGAGGCGATCGGCGGCGGATGCGCCTGTTGCCACCAGGATGAGAACCACCGCGACACGACGCATCGGAAGCGTGAGTGCAGCACGGACCAGCGGGGGTTCAAACTCAGATCAACCGGATGGGCCTCATCCTCCGCCGCCGGTTCACTCCCAAATTGGGAGTGCGGGCCACCGATCGCTCCGCGTCGAGCATGAGCGCGAAACGAGCCGCGCTCAACCCTCCACGCTGAACGCGAATCGTAATCAGCGCCGCCGCGTGCTCCCCGGTGCGTCGGGACGCGCGGCACGCCGAGCTTGGACCCGCTACTGAAATCGCGGCTACTTCTTCCGCCGCCTGAGCAGCCCCGCTCCGAGCACCGACAGGATCGTGAACAGCCCGCCCGTGGCCTCGCAGCCGGCGGCCTTCTCGTTCTCAGTCGGTCCGACCTGAGCGGCTTCCGGACGGAGCGCGGTCCCGGCGGCGCGATGCACCGCCATGCCGACGTTCCCGGACTCATCCCGGACGTAGACCTCCACCCCGCCCTGCGCTTCGACGGCGGCCAGATCGATGATCCTCGGGGCGCCCCAGTTGCTGAGCGCGCCATCGCCGACCTTGTATGCGTACTCGAGACGATCCGCCGACGTGATGACGTCGCGCGCCTTCACGTCGATGCGGCCGACGGCGCGGTCGATCGACAGCGAGACCTCGGGCGGCTCCCAGTCGATGCGCGCGTTGACGGTCACGGGCGCGGAGATGCCGAACGGATCCTCCGCGTTGCGCGACCGGAGCTCGATCTTCTGCGTGCCCTGGATCAGGAAGTTCGGGTCGGAGATCGTGAGCTCGCCCGGCGCGGTGGGCGCGAGGAACGTGGACCACATTCCGTCGTCGATCCGGTACGCATACTCAGCCGTTCCATACTTGCCGAGCGACTCCACCGACACCGTGACGGACGGCCACGGCAGCCCGTGACCGGTGAGGCGCATCTGTTCGGCCTTCGGCAGCTGGAGGCTCTTCACGCGCGCTTTGGTCAGCGGCGCCGAGACCGCGCACTGCGCGTTCGGGTTCACCATCTTCGCGTAGATGCCGAGGTGATCGAACCAGTCTGTCCCGGCGATCGGGTTCACGCCCGTCGCGTCCAGGACCTGAAGCTTGAAGCCGGCGATCGCAGGGAGCGCGAACGGCTTGAGGGCGCTCGCGAGCGCAGGCTCGGCGAGACCGATCACGGCGGGGATCAGATCCGCGAGGACCTTCGGATCCTCGGCCAGCATCTCGCTGTTCGAGGTGCTGATGTTGCTCACGAGCTGCTTCAGATCTCCGATCGCGGGCGTGACCGACGAGCAGCCCTCGAAGATGAGCGAGAGCGGAAGCGAGATGTCCGCCGTGAGCGAGAACAGCCGCGCGTAGCGGTCGTCGATCATCGCGTAGAAGTCGATCGTCAGCTCCGGCAGCGTGATGAGCAGCAGCGGCTTCACCGGCTTCTTCGTGACCGGATCGTACGTGCCCTCGCCGACGCGCATCTCAGGCGCCTTCGCCGGCTTGAGCACGACCATCATCGGCGCGTCCTTGCCATCCCGCGTGGCGATGCGGCCGAGCGACGGCAGGAACGTCTTGAACAGGCCGGTGTTCATCACGCCGACGGTGGACGAGTTCAGGCTGATGCAGATCGCCCCTGACTGGTGCGCCTGGTACATCGCCATGTTCAGGAACGGCTTCGAGATGCCGATGCCCACGTGGTAGCCGGCAATCTTCGTGGAGCTGACGGCATCGAAGTTCGGCGCGGACACGGTCTCGGGGAGCGGTGCGGGCAGCGCGGGGACGCAGTCCGCCACCGTCACCGCCTGCATGCCGGCGCGGGTACCGATGCTGATGCCCGTGTCGACCTTCACGCTGCTGCCCGCGGCGATCGAGAGATCCAGCTGGCTCTCAGCGGGAACGCCGAAGCCGCCCAGCAGCGCGCCCGGGGCCACTCGACCTTCGATGCCGAGGAAGCGCGGAACGCCAGCGCCCGTCGCCGAATCCACGCAGTATTTGTTCGAGCTGTCGCAGCGCGAGGCCGCGGTGGTGCCGATCTGCGGGCAGTCAGCGTCGGAGCTGCACGCCTGGAACGACTGCGCCTTGATCATGTCCTGGATCTTCGTCTGCAGCAGCGGGGAGATCTGCTGAAGCAGGAAGTTCTTCACCGGGTCCCAGTTCACCGCGGTGATGTACGCGTCGCCGCAGGTGTTCTCGCCGGAGAGGTTCACGTCGGAGGCGTCGAGGCAAACGGGCTTGGCCGGTGCGCCGCTCGCGCCACAGATCTGCGTGCCGTCCAGCTTCGTCACCTTGAACGAGAGGAGCTCGTCCCACTTGGTGTCGATCTTGAACTGCACCGTCGCCTTGATGGTGTTGTAGTTCGGCGAGCTGCTCGAGGTGTTGAAGTCGACCGAGGCCTTCACCGGGCTCTGGTAAAAGCAGGCGCCGTGGCTTCGGTCCGGTGCGCTTCCCACCGCGCCCGACGTATCGACGTAGATCTTTCCGGTCGCGATCGTGAGATCGATGTCGCCTTCGATCTTGTCGGGAGGAATCGCGGTCAGCTTGAAGCCGGTGAGGTCCACCTTCACGTCCGCCGGCAGATCCGTGTTGGCGTTGCTGCAGCCAATCTCTCCCGGAACTGAACCGCCGCAGCAGCGGCCATCCATCTGACCGCAGCTCTCGCCGGTGCAGCCGGCCTTGCCCTGATCGGCGATGCGCATATCGCCGATGACCGAGACGTTCGTGTACGAGCACGCGACCGGAACGTGGATCGTCCCGCCGGGCGCGAACTGGTTCAGCAGCACCTGGAAGTTGGTGTTGAAGTAGCTGATGCCGTCATCCGACAGGCGGATGTTCACGGCGTTGCTCGTCTTCGGCCCCGCGTAGCGGCCGGTCGGAATGGGCTGCAGACAGCCACCGCCGCTGCCACCGGCACAGCCCACGAACATCAACCAGGAAACGACGCCGAGGACGAGAGCCCTCGGGAGCACCGACACGCGCTTCATTCGACGTGCCTCCAACTGCCGGCCAACGAAAGGGAGAGCCCGGAGGTAGCCCGGGCAAGGGCGCCGATTGTACGGAGTGGTGTGCCCATTAGGCAAAGCCCGTGAACATTCATTTGCGGCGAATGTTCGCGGACTTTGACGTGCTGCGTCGTCAGGCTCAGCTCAACACTGGCAGCGAGACGACGTCCTTCTTGCCCACTCCGGCAGCCTCGTTCATCCGGCCGCTGCGGAACGGCTCCAGATCCAGCACGACGAACGCGAAGCCCAGGGCTTTGAGCGCGCTGCTCGCCGCCGTTCGGAACTCTTCAGTGGACGCCTTCGCGTACTCCTCGGCCGAGACCTCCAGCCGAGCGATGTCGTTGTGGTACCGCACCCGGAACGTGCGCAGGCCGAGCTCGCGGATGGCCGTTTCCGCTCGGCCGATGAGCATCAGCCGGTCCGCGGTGACGGAGGTTCCGTACGGGATGCGCGAGGCGAGGCACGCCATCTGCGGCTTGTCCCACGTGGGCAGCCCCAGGTGCTGGCTCCACGCGCGGATCTCGTTCTTGGTGAGGCCCGCGATGGCAAGCGGCGATCGAACGGCATGCTCCCGCGCCGCCTGATGTCCGGGCCTGTGATCCTTCGTGTCGTCGGCGTTGAAGCCGTCGAGGATCGCGGCCACGCCGAGCTCCGCCTTCTTCTGATCGCAGAGCGTGTAGAGCTCGCTCTTGCAGTAGTAGCAGCGGTTGGTGGCGTTCTTCTGGTAGTCCGGATTTTCGAGCTCGTTGCTCCGGACGGTGATGAAGCGGGCGCCGATCTTTTTCGCGAGCTCCGCCGCCTCGGCCTCTTCTTCCGGCGCGACGGACGCGGAGAGCGCCATCAGCGCGACGGCGTTTTCACCGAGCTCTTCGACGGCGATCTTGAGGACGAACGTCGAATCCACGCCGCCAGAAAAGGCGACGAGCGCCGACCCGTGATTCCGGATCGACGCCCGCATGGACTCGAGCTTCGAGGCGGACGACGCCATGAGCGCGTCCACCTGAGGCTTCGTGAGCATAAATCGTTAGCGCTTCCGCTTCGCCGAGGGCTTCGCGGCCTTCGCCGGACGGGCAACCCGAGCCGCCGGACGCGCCTTGGACGCCTTCACGTCCCGCCGCGCCGA
>JBJMQN010000587.1:0-8113 GCA_045802665.1 Myxococcaceae bacterium
GCCGCCGGCCGCCGCCGCGTCAATGAGCTGCACGGCGCTCATGGGCTGCGTGTCCGAGTCGGTCAGCGGGACTTCGCCCGTGGTCGTGCGGTGGAGCTCAGTGACGAGCAGCTCTCCGGTGGTGGTGCGGGGGACTTCTGTTCCGGCTGAGCTGGTTTGATCCTGGCCTGCTCCCGTTGCGCGCGACGGCTGCGAGGCGCTCGCGGCGTCGGACGTGGTCCCGGGCTGCGCGGTGTCGGTGGTGGTCGCGGACGGGGTTCCCGACGGCGGCGTGGTCCCGGCGGCCGAGGTGGTCGCTCCAGGCTGGGGCGTTACGGCGGGGGTGCCGTGCTCGGGCGTGGTCGATGCCGCGCTCGGGCCGGAAGAGCCGGTCAGCTTAGCGGCCTCTTCGGCGGTCATCGCCGGCATCCCGTCGACGGGCGTGATGGCGGGGAACTCGCCCGTGGGCGTGCGGACGGCCGGGAACTCACCGGTGGTGCGGCGGCCGGGCGGCGCCAGCTCTCCGGGCGCGAGCTCGTGGACTTCGAACTCGTGCTGGGTCTGGCCGTGGTGGGTGACGGCGTCCGCGTCGTGCTGCTCTTCGGGCAGCTCGGGGATGTCTTCGGCTTCGTCGTGCTCGCCTTCGGTGAGCTCGAACTGGGCGCGCGCGAAGTCGGGGTCGTAGACGACGTCGCTCACGTAGAGGAACGCCGCCTTGTCGAGTCCGATGTCTACGAAGGCGGCCTGCATGCCCGGGAGGACCCGGACGACGCGCCCCTTGTAGATGTTTCCGACGACCCCTTTGTCCTTCTTACGCTCGAGATAGAACTCGGCGATGTGGCCGTTCTCGACCAGCGCCACGCGGGTTTCGCGCCCGGCGGCGTTGATGACCAGAATGCTGCTCATCTGAATGTCCTGACCGCGCAGGAGCCCAGACGGGGTCCACCGGACGGGCGGCGGAGACACCAACGCTGGGAACTTGCGCAAAGAGGGAGGCCGGGCGGCGCGAGATGGTCCGGGCGGCCAATGCGCCTCGGAGCTTCAGAGCTTTCTCTGCCATCTGCACTGCCGGACTCCCATCAACTCACGTGCGAACCACCAGAAGCTCCAAAATCACCGCTGGTGTTTCGTGCGCATCTGTCGGGGAAACCTTCCGCTCGGCATAAGACCGACCCCGCCTTTCGGGGTCTCCTCGGCGCTTCATCGGCGGAGAGGAGGGGATGCGGCTCCTTTTCGGATGCGACCCGTCTGAAAACCTTGACCCAATGCGGGTCTAAATCACCCACATCGTTTCACGCTGATTAGAGGATGTAAAGAAGCTGTCACGCCTCGGCGATGGGCGCTTTCTTCTTTTTCTGCTCAGGTTTGTCGAGGCGGCCGCGAGGTCTCCAGACGAGCCGCAGGGCGTTGTTCACCTCGTCGACGCTCACGAGCTTGTTGTCCACGAGCCCGATGTCGAGCGCGACGTGGCGCACGAAGTCCTCGGAGATGCGCTGCCTGACGGTTTCCACCTTCGGGTAGACGACCCAGATGCCGCCGGTCACCGCCATGGCCCGAGCGAGGGCAGGCAGGCGATCCACCAGCTCCTTCGCGTCCTGGGGGAAAAACAGGATGACGTCGAGGCCCGTCTGCGCGGTGACGAGGAACTCCACGCCGTCCGGGAGTGGGTTCAAGCGGCTGGCGAAGCCGGGCGGCGGGTTGATGAGCGAGACCTTGGACCCGGTGCGTATGCCGAGCGCGACACAGAGCGGGGTCAAGGAGTAGCCGGTCATGCGAGGGGTCAGCGCTCTACCACGAATGGGCCGAGATCCGATGCTGGCGGCCGATCCTCGACAGACACGTCGGTGACGCGCGCCGCGGGCGGTCCGCGGTGAGCCCATTGGATGAGCTCGTCGATCTTATCGGTCTCACCCTGAGCGAGCGCCTGCACCGAGCCGTCGTCCAGATTCTTCACCCAGCCGGACAACCCCAGCTCGCGCGCTTTGGTCTTCGTGCTCTCGCGGAAGAAGACGCCCTGGACTTTGCCGGTGATGCGGAGGGAGACGCGGCGTTCAGGCATGGCTACTCCAACATCGCTAAGAACCCGGCTTCGTCGACGACTTTTACTCCGAGCTCCTGGGCTTTCTTGAGCTTGCTGCCGGCGTCCTCTCCGGCGACGACGAGATCGGTTTTCTTCGAGACGCTTCCGGAGACTTTTCCGCCTCGCCGTTCAATCTCTTCTTTGGCCTGCTCGCGGGACATCTTCGACATGGTTCCGGTGAGCACGACGGTCTTGCCGGTGAAGGGGCCAGCCTTCTGCTCCTCGGGCGGCGCGGGCGTCACGCCGAGCGCGAGGAGATCTTCGATGACCTGCCGGTTCTGGGGCTCCTGGAAGAACTGGTGGATCTCCTCCGCCATCGTGTCGCCCACGTCCTTCACCCGGGTGAAGTCTTCGGCGGTGGCGGAAAACATGGCGCGCACGTCCTTGAAATGCTCCGCGAGCGCCTTCGCCGTCGCCTCTCCGACGTGGCGGATTCCGAGCGCGTTCAGAAAACGCCGCAGCGTGGCGTTCTTCGATCGCTCCAGATTTCCGACGAGGTTCTCGGCGCTCTTCTCTCCGAGCCGCTCCAGCCCGAGCAGCTTCTCCACATCGAGCCGGTAGAGATCCGCGAAGTTCTTCACGAGGCCGGTGGAGACGAGCTGCTCGCAGAGCTTGTCTCCGAAGCCTTCGATGTCCATCGACGTTCTTGCGCAGAAGTGGCGGAGCTTCTCCTGCATCTGCGCGGGGCAGCTGGCTGACGTACAACGGATCACCGCGCCGTCCGGATCCTTCGCGGTGTGCGCGCCGCAGACGGGGCACTGCGTGGGGAAGACGAACTCTTTTTCGGCTCCGGTCCGCTTTGTGTCGATGACCTTGACGATCTCGGGGATGACGTCGCCCGCTCGGCGGATGAAGACGTGGTCGCCTTCGCGGACGTCTTTGCGGCGGAGCTCGTCTTCGTTGTGGAGGGTCGCTCGGGAGACGGTGACGCCGCCCACGTAGACGGGCTTCAGGAAGGCGACGGGCGTGAGCGCGCCGGTGCGGCCCACCTGCACGTCGATCTTCTCGACGATGGTCTCTTCTTCCTCTGCCGGGAACTTGTACGCGATGGCCCAGCGCGGGCTCTTGCTCACGGCGCCCATGCGGCGGCGCTGATCTTCGGAGTCGACCTTCACGACCATGCCGTCGATCTCGTAGACGAGCTCGTGGCGGCGCTCGAGGAGGTCGGTGTAGCGCGCTCTTACGGCGTCGATGCCCTTTGCGCGGAAGTTCTCCGGATTGGTGGGGAGCTGCAGCGTCTTCAGGAACGTGAGCTTCTGCCAGTGGGATTCGAAGGTGACGCCGGTCACTTCGCCGATCTCGTAGACGAGGATGCTGAGCGGGCGCTGCGCGGTCATCTTCGGATCGAGCTGGCGGAGCGCGCCGGCCGCTGAGTTGCGCGGGTTCACGAAGAGCGGCTCGCCCTCAGCCTCCCGCTTTTCGTTGAGGCGCTTGAAGTCCGCCTTCTTGATGTAGACCTCGCCGCGGACCTGGAGGAGCGCGGGGGGATGTGCGCCGTCGGTGGTTTTCAGCTCCAGTGGGAGCGACTTCAGAGTCCGCAGATTCGCGGTGACGTTCTCGCCGGTGGTGCCGTCGCCGCGCGTGGCTCCCTGCACGAACTTCCCGTGCTCGTAGGTGAGCTCCACGGCGAGGCCGTCCATCTTCGGCTCGCAGATGTAGTCCACGGCGTCGACGGAGAGCCGTTCGCGGATGCGCTCGTCGAACTCCATGAACTCTTCGTCGGTGAAGCAGTTCTGGAGCGACAGCATGGGCTGCCGGTGGACGACCTTGTCGAACTTCTCGGACGGGGCGCCGCCGACCCGCTTCGTGGGCGAGGTCTCGGACTGGAGCTCAGGGTGCTGCGCTTCGAGCTCGGACAGCTCGCGCATCAGCCGGTCGTACTGGGCGTCGGAAATCTCCGGCTCGTCCAGGACGTAGTACCGGTGATCCGCTCGCCGAATCTCCTCGCGCAACTGTTCGATGCGCGCTTTTGCCTGATCTTTCGACACGTTGCCTTGACAGTGGAAGGGCCGCTCAATAACGTGCTCAACGTTCCAACGGCGAGACTTTTTGTGCGCCGTTGACTCCCTGTAACCGCATCGTAGAAACACGTGGCGACCCGAAAATTGGGTTCCCCGTCCGGCAGCGGTCCTGAGCAGGTTGATGCTCGGCCAGTCGCTCTCCGGTTTCAGCACGCTCCCCATCAGCACCGGAAAAAAAAGCACCGACTCATGCGTAAAGCCCGTTCGAGCAAAGAGAAGCCCTCCGAGACTGAAGTTGAGACGGTGGACGCCGCTCCTGAAGAGAGCGACGACAAGCCGAAGAAGCGGAAGGGCAAGCCCGCCGAAGAGGAGAAGCCCGTGCCCCGCCGCGGCAAGAAGAACGCCGTGGACGAGGCGGTGGAGGAGAACCCCGTCCGCCCGGTGCTCACGGCCATCTCGCGCGATCACGTGGCGACGGGCGAGTCACTGGACAGCGAGGACGGTCCGGCGGTGACGCTGGCGCCCGCTCCGGAAGCGCCCTCCGCGCCGAGCCTCGCGGAGGTGAAGCCCGGCGAGCCGATGCAGGTCATCAAGCTGAACGACCTCAAGCGGATGAAGATCACCGACCTCGCGAAGATGGCGACGGACCTGGGGATCGACGACGCGCAGGGGCTCAAGAAGCAGGACCTCATCTTCGCGATCCTGTCGGCCACGGCGGACAAGCGGTTCGAAGTTCACGCCGAGGGCGTGATGGAGATGCTGCAGGACGGCTACGGCTTTCTGCGCAGCGCGGACTCCGACTACCAGCCGGCCCCGGACGACATTTACGTCTCGCCGTCTCAGGTTCGAAGGTTCAACCTCCGCGCGGGGGACACGGTGACCGGCGCGATCCGCCAGCCGCGCGAGGGCGAACGCTTCTTCGCGCTCCAGAAGGTGGACACGGTCAACTTCGTCGATCCGAACTCTCCGGAGGCGAAGGAGAAGATTCTCTTCGACAACCTGACGCCGCTGTATCCGACGAAGCGGCTGCAGCTCGAGCACGACGGCGCGGAGATGACGACGCGCGTGATCGACATGTTCTGCCCGATTGGTCTGGGCCAGCGCTGCCTGATCGTCGCGCCGCCGAAGGCCGGTAAGACGGTGCTGCTGCAGAACATGGCGCACGCCATCAGCAAGAACCATCCGGAGGTGAAGCTCATCGTCCTGCTGGTGGACGAGCGCCCGGAAGAAGTCACCGACATGGAGCGGTCCGTGCGCGGCGAGGTCGTCTCGTCCACGTTCGACGAGCCGGCGACGCGTCACGTTCAGGTCGCGGAGATGGTGATCGACAAGGCGCGGCGCCTCGTCGAGCAGAAGTACGACGTGTGCATTCTGCTGGATTCGATCACGCGGCTCGCTCGCGCGTACAACACCGTGGTTCCACCCTCTGGAAAGATTCTCTCCGGCGGCGTGGACGCGAACGCGCTGCACAAGCCCAAGCGGTTCTTCGGCGCTGCGCGAAACATCGAAGAGGGCGGCTCGCTCACGATCATCGGCACGGCGCTGATCGATACCGGCAGCCGCATGGACGAAGTCATCTTCGAAGAGTTCAAGGGCACGGGTAACTCGGAGATCGTGCTCGACCGGAAGCTGATGGAGAAGCGCATCTTCCCGTGCCTCGACATCAACAAGTCCGGAACGCGCAAGGAAGAGCTCCTGCTCACGCCCGCGGACCTGGTCCGGATCACGGCGCTGCGACAGGTGCTGCACCCGTTCACGCCGATCGACGCGATGGAGTTCGTGCTCAAGCACATCCGTCCGACGAAGAGCAACGCCGAGTTCCTCGGCTCCATGAATCGCTAGAGGGGATTTTCAGATGATGCGAGCGCGGACGCTGTGGCTCCTTGCCGCAGTGGGAGTGGGGATTGCGTCAGGCTGTGGACCGGTGATCGACGACGTGTCGCAGCCGACGTCCGGGAAGATCTGCTACGTGGACTCGGACTGCGCGGCGGATGATTGCTGCGGCCAGGGCCATTCGGCGGTGCACGTCGACGACGCGCCGAATTGCCGCGGCGTCAGCTGCAACAACAGCTGCCCGCCCAATGCGATCGACTGCAACGACGGCCAGACGGCGTGCGGGATTCCGGTGTGCCGGGATCAGCGGTGCACCGTTGCTCGGACGGTGAGTGAGCAGTGCCCCGGGTAGGTTGAGGCGGGCGTCTTGCCGGTTGCGGGAAATGACGCGGCTGCGAGGCGCTCGTGGTTCTGCGTTCAGGCTTGCGGCTTCGCGGCTTCGGTCAGGAGCTGAGCGGGTGGCTGCGCTTTGAGCCTCAGGTAGTCGAACAGGGCGACGAAGATGGCGGCGACCGGGACGGCGAAGAGCGCACCGACGAGGCCCCAGGTTCGCTCTCCGGCGATGAGGGCGAAGGCGACGACCACCGGATGGATTTTGGCGGCGCTGCCCATGATCTTGGGATTGAGGAAGTACGCCTCCAGCGCGTGGATTCCGATGATCCAGATGAGCGCGCTCAGGCCCGTCTTCCAGCTCTGCGAGACGCCGATCAGCACGATCGGCAGGGAGCTCAGGATGGAGCCGAAGATGGGGATGAGGGAGAGCAGCGTCGCCACCGTCGCCAGGAGGAAGGCGAACTTCACTCCGAAGATCATCAGGCCGATGAGCGTCAGCGTTCCGTTGATCAGGCAGATGAGGAACTGACCCCGGACGACTCCCGCGAGCGACCGGTCGATCTTCTTGATCAGAAACAGCGCATCGCCTGCGTATTCGGGTGGCACCAACGTCCGGCAGTAGCGGCGGATGGTGACCCAGTCGATCGACAGGAACGCGGCGACCATCAGCATGAAGAACACCATGAAGACGCCGCCGACCAGGGAGCCGATCACGTTGCGGCTGAAGGTCACGATGTTGCCGAGGTTTTCCTTGAGCGCCGCCGTCGCCTTCGTCACCGAGTCGCGGATCATCACCTCGAGATCGAGCGAGAGGCTGAAGCTGCCGGTCTGCGACTCGTTCGCGTCGGTGCCTTCGATGGCGCGCTTGCTGAGCTCCACCGGGATGCCGCGTTCGGCGAGCCAGCGATCCGCTTCGTTGGCGAGCTGCTGAATCCTCGCCGGCGTGAAGGCGGCGGCCGCGTCGCGACTCACTCTCGCGACCTCGCGGTAGAGCTGCGGCACCAGCGCGATGAAGGCGAGGTACACGCTCAGGAAGAAGAGGGCGTAGATGCAGAGGATCGCCACCCAGCGCGGGAGCGTGCGGCCTTTCAGCTTCAGCGCGGTGATCCGGTCCACCAGCGGCGCCACGAGGTAGGCGATCAGCGCCGCGCCCGCGAAGGGCAACACGACGGAGTGGAAGGCGATCAGGACCGCGAGGGAGCAGACCCAGAGGATCGCGAGGACGGCGAGCCGGTGGCGGGCGGCCGGGATGGGCGCCGGGGCGGGGTCCATGAGGGGCGGCGGCTTATGGCAGATGCGTTGCCCGCCGGAAAGGGAGTTGCTAAGAGCCGCGAGCTTCCGGCATCGGCCGCGATGCCGAGTTTTTCTGAGGGGTTCTTCCAAGCCATGACGCGTCTGCAAATCGCGGCTTCGATGCTGGTGCTGACGGCCATGATCGTCGGCTGTCCCGCGCCCACCAAACCGAAGCCGGTCTTCGACGGCGGCAACACGATCGACTTCGTCGGCCGCTCCTGCAACGTGGACGCGGAGTGCGGCGATTTGCGCTGCGACACGATCCGCCACCAGTGCATCTGCCTGTCGGACGAGAGCTGCAAGAGCCAGAACCCGGAAGATCCGCCGCGCTACTGCAACAACTACACGGGCCTGTGCGTCACCGAGATCAACGGCTGCAAGTCGGACAGCGAGTGCGAGGCCACCGAGTTCTGTGACTCGTCCATCCGCGCGTGCCGAGCGGTGAAGTCCTTCTGCGACACCACCTGCACGCGCGACGGCGAGTGCGGCGGCGCGCAGGACAACTGCCTCACCGCGGCGGACGGCACCCACTTCTGCAGCAAGGCGTGCGACCTCACCGCGGACTGCCCGCGCGGCGCGGACTGCTCCGACGTGAACGGCCAGAAGCAGTGCGTGCCGGCGCAGAATCCGCTCA
>JBJMQN010000588.1:0-11502 GCA_045802665.1 Myxococcaceae bacterium
TCGCGGCCGTGACCTCCTTTGGCTGCAACAAGGAGAAGTCCACCGTCACCACGAGCAACATGGCGAACTGCCAGAGCTCGGATTTGCCTCCGGATCAGGTGCTCGCCGAGTGGAACGGCGGCGGCCAGATCAAGGCCGGTGAGGTCGACAAAGAGATCGAGAAGCAGCTCAAGCAGATCGACGAGGAGGCGAAGAAGCAGAAGTTCGATCTGCGCCGCCAGTACCTCGACCGGATGATCATCGATCGCCTCGTGACCGACGCCGCGAAGAAGGCGGGGATGATCGGCGCGGACGGCGGCCCGGATCAGAACAAGTGGGTCGAGACGGAGATCGAGAGCAAGGTCACCCCGCCCACCGAAGAAGAGATGCAGGCGTTCTTCACGAAGGTGCAGCAGCAGCTGCCGCCCGGGACGACCTACGAGATGGTGAAGGACCGGCTCGCGCAGGCGATGAAGCAGCAGGGCGCGCAGGAGAAGGCCGGCGAGGTCTTCGAGAACCTCAAGAAGCAGGCCGGGGTGAAGATCAAGTACGAGGAGCCGCGCAAGAACGTGGAGGCGAAGGGGCCCGCGCGTGGACCTGAGAACGCGAAGGTCACCATCGTGGAGTTCTCCGACTTCGAGTGCCCGTTCTGCGGCCGCGCGAAGGGCACCGTCGACGAGGTGATGGAGAAGTACGCCGGGAAAGTGCGCCTCGTCTTCCGTCAGTTCCCGCTGCCCATGCACCCGCACGCACCGAAGGCCGCCGAGGCCGCGCTCTGCGCGCAGGACCAGGGCAAGTTCTGGGAGATGCACGACCAGCTGTTCGCGAATCAGCGCGCGCTCGATGAGGAGAAGCTCCCCGAGTACGCGAAGGCCGTCGGCCTCGACGAGGCGAAGTTCACCGAATGCCTCAAGTCCGGTCAGAAGCAGCAGATCATCAAGACCGACACCGAGGCGGGCGAGGCGGCGGGCGTGTCCGGTACGCCGGCGTTCTTCATCAACGGCCGCTTCCTGAACGGCGCCGTCCCGAAGGCGGACTTCGAGAAGGTCATCGACGAGGAGCTCGCCGGGAGCTGAGTCGCCCAGATGAAGGCCGTCATTCGTGACGAGGGCGGCAAGGTCACAGCCGAGCTGCCCTCCGCGCTGAGCACGTCATTCAAGGCCGGCACCGAGCTCTCGGTGTTGCCGCTGGGCTCGGACGCGCTGCTGCTCTTGCGGGAGGCGCCGAAGGGTACCGCGTTCTTCGCGGGAGATTTGAGCTCGCTCACCGTGGGCGAGCTGTTCGGGCACATGGTGACCGGAATGCGCACGGGGAAGCTGCTCCTGTCGCACGGTCAGGTTCGGAAGTCGGTCAGCTTTCAAGACGGGCAGGTCGTCTTCGCGACGTCGACCGAGCCGCACGAACGGCTCGGCGCAGCGCTGGTTCGTCTCGGCATCCTGAAGGAAGAGCAGCTTCAGGACGCGCTCAAGAAGGTCACGCCCACGCAGAAGCTCGGGCAGGTGCTGCGCAAGAGCGGGACGATCACCGCGGCGGCGCTCTACTCCGCGATGACGTTCATCGTGCGCGAGATCGTCGTGGACCTGTTCCAGATGATCGAGGGGAGCTTTCTGTTCCTCGAAGGCGTGCTCCCGCCCGACACGCTGAAGCTGCCTGAACGCACGCGCGACCTCGTCCTCGAAGGCATGGCGCGGAGCGAGGAGAAGGTCCGCGAGAAGCGGCTGCGCGAGCTGGAGGCGAGGAAGGCCGGGCGCCCGGCGGAGAACGTCTCGCGCGTGCAGCAGTACACGCAGTTCATTCAGGAAGTGGCGGATGCGATCCGAGCGGCGTCGAAGGAGGACGTCGCGGATCTGAAGAGCTTCTTCGAGGAGGCGCCGCCCGGGATCGCCGCGCTGTTTCAGGGCGTGAGCCTCGGCGCGGACGGGAAGCTCGATGTCGCCCGGCTGTCGTTGAACGCGGAGAAGGGCGGCGGAGGGGAAGGGCAGGTGCGCGGGCGGATCTACGAGGCGCTGGGCGCGTTCGCGTCGTATGCGCTGTTCACCGCGAAGAACGTGCTGCCGGTCGAGGTGACGAGCGCGCTGGAGCAGAAGGCGCGGCTGCTTCCGGAGAGCGGGCCGTGAGCGGCGTGGTCGGTCCGCTCATCGGGCGCACGCGTCGCGAGCGAGTCTCGCCACGGCGCCGTCCAGTCGCGGCTCCGCGGAGGACACGGTGATGACCGCGCCTCGCGATCGCATCGCGCTGGCGGCGGACATTCCGCTGGACCAAGCGCTGTCGCTGTATCCGTCCGTCGCTCCTCACGTTGGCTACGTGAAGGTCGGGCTTTCGCTGTTCGTGGAGCATGGACCTCGCGCGGTGAAGGAGTTTCTCTCGCGCGGGGCTCGGGTGTTTCTGGATCTCAAGCTCCACGACATCCCGAACACGGTTCAGCTCGCGGCGGAAAAAGCGGGGGCGCTCGGGGTGTCTCTGCTGACCGTTCACGCGCAGGGCGGCGAGGCGATGCTCAAGGCGGCCGTCGCGGGCGCGAATGAAGGCGCGGCGAAGGCGAGCGTTGCGCCTCCGCGGATCCTCGCGGTCACGGTTCTCACTTCCATGAGCGATGCGGATCTCATGGCGACTGGTCACAACGCCGGGACCGCCGACACGGCGAAGTGGCTCGCGGAGCTGTGTGTGAAGAGCGGCGTCACCGGATTGGTCTGCTCGCCGCTCGAAGTGGAGGCGCTTCGTAAACGGTTTGGTGATGCGCTCTTTCTCTGTACTCCCGGCGTTCGTCCCGCGGGATCCGCGAAGGGCGATCAGACGCGCGTGGAGACCCCTGCTGCGGCGATCAAGTCCGGGTCGAGTCTGCTGGTCGTCGGTCGGCCGATCTACAGCGCGCCGGATCCGGTGACCGTCGCGAAAGCGATCGCCGACGAAGTCGCGAGCGCTGGCTGAATCGCGCGGGACCGATCACCTGCTGCGCGTCAGCCGTCGCAGGTGAGGCCGTTTGTTGCGAAATTTCACCTGTCGATCGCCGTCGCCGCGTCGTCCGCCACGGCGTCTTCATGGCTCCCCCGTCGGCTCGTCAACGGTCGTCCGCCACGCCACTTCCGCGCCTGCTCGCCCATGCCCACCTCGCTTGAACACGGGCGGGTTGGGGAGCGGCACATGGTCAAGGTGTTGGGGCGGTTGGCGGTGGTGTCGGTGCTGCTCTCTGGTTGTGCGGCGCACAAGGCGGAGCAGAAACCCGCCGTCGCCGAGAAGAGCGCGCAGCAGCAGCAGCCGAGGCGGTACGTGGATCCGGAGCTGGGCTTCGAGATCGCTCGGCCTTCGGGGCAGTGGGCGCTGAACGCCACCGACGAGCAGACGATGGAGGGCGTCTCCATCCCCGTCGTCTTGCAGCACAAGATCTCCGGCGCGCAGGTCGTCGTGCAGGTCGCTCCCGCGGTGGCCACGCCCACCCAGTTCGCTCAGCGCATCACCGAGGGGCTCCGCAGCCGCCCCGGCTTCACCACCACCGATCCGGAGCCGCTCAGCTATTCGGACAGCGCGGTGGGCTTCAACTTTGCGATGGAGAACAAGGTGAAGGGCCGCGTCGCGGTGCTCACCGGCAAATCCGGGCGCGTCTACATGATGCTCGCGACGTGGCCCACGGGCGCCTCGGACGCCGTCAGCGGCAACATTGAGGAGATCTTTCAGAGCCTTCGAGTGCTGTAGTTCGAACGCTCACCTCCGACGACAGCGGGAGCGCGGCCACGAAACTGCGCCCGGCTGACCGCGGTTGTCGGCGACCACACCTGCACATCGGTCGAAGTGCGGCTAGCGGAGATCAACCGGAACTTGGGACACTTCTTGCGTGTCTCAGGCTCCCGTGAAGATCGCCATTGCTCTCTCGGTCCTGTGCCTCTTCGCGAGCATCGCCTTCTACGTCTCGTCCACGCGCGACGAGGACGCGACGTCCTCCGCACCGGCCGACACTTCGAAGTCGAGCGCGAACGTGAAGGTCGGCTCGGGCAGCTTCGGTCAGGGCCACGCGATCCACGACGGCTCGGGCAACGACGGTCTCCCGGTCGCAGATCAGATCGACGGTGCCCCTGGATCGCAGCTCGACGACGCCGAAGCGGATGACCACTCCACCGAAGCGCTGATCGCGGGGCGGATCGTCGCGCAGGGTGAGCTGCCCGCGGATGCGGTCATCTACCTCGTGAAGGTGAAGTCGTTCGATCCGCCGGAAGACGAGAGCGAACCCGACGTGTCCGACGACAACGCGATCCCCGACTCGGAGGACGTGGACCCCGATGACGCTGCGGAGCCCGAAGTCTCGGCGCAGCAGCTCGAGCAGCAGATGCACGAGGCGCAGGCCAGCGGCGACCGCGAGGCGTTCCTCGAGAAACGTGCGCTCCTGAAGGCAGAGTTCGGCAAGCAGGTCACGATGGACGGCGTGGTGAGCGAAGCGGTCGCGCAGGAAGAACCTGTGAGCGGCGGTCTGCGCGACGCTGTCGATCCCGACGAGGAGGAGGGCGAACACGCGATCGACGAAGGCGACGACGTCGAGCCCATCTACGCGGACGAGAACGGCGAGTTCGAGAGCTACGTCTCACCCGGCGAGTACAAGCTCATCGTCCGGGCCGAAGGCTATCTCCCGGTGCAGCTCGAAGGCATCACGGTGCACGCCGGCGAAGAAGCGCGCGGGCTGATGATCGAGCTGCAGAAGGGTTTTCAGGTCGGGGGCTACGTGAGCGTGGAAGATCGCGCCACCATTCCAGATGGGATCGCAGTCACGCTCGAAGGTGAGGGCTACCGGCTCACCGCGTACACGGACGAGAACGGCACCTTCAGCTTCGATGGGCTGCCGCAGGGCAGCTTCAAGGTCCGCGCGTTCGATCCTTCCGTCGGCTCCGCGAGCACCGAGGCGCGGGCAGGGGACACCGCGGTTTCGCTCGCGATGAAGTTGAAGCACCTGTCGGGGACGCTGCTCGACAAGCACGGGCAGCCGCTCGCGAACGCGGATGTGGTCGTCCGCGGCAACTCCGTGGGCTCGCAGCAGGATCGCGATCCGTATGGGCCGATCGACGGGCTCTCGGGCGAGGAGGAGGACGACACGCCGCAGCTGGTGGAGGAGCAGTACGGCCTCACCGACGAGAACGGCCACTTCGAAGTTCCGGTAGCGTCCGAAGGCGGGGTGAACGTCTCCGCCGAGTACGACGGCGCATTCGCGTTCGCGAAGGACGTCTCGTCCGACACCTCAAACCTCAACCTGAGACTGGAGGACGGCCTGGACGTGAAGGTCCGCGCGACCCCGAAGGATCCCGAGGGAGGGGAGGGGTGGGTGGAGATCGCGCCCGTGGATCCCGGCACCGGGTTCGAGACGCAGGCGTTCTCCATGGCCCAGGGGGAGATCACGTTCCACGTTCCGCCCGGCGTGCCCTACCTCCTCTATCCGGACGGCAACGCGCAGCTGGAGCTCGCGGGGAACCTGCCTCCGACGGTGAAGGTCGTCTCCGGGCCGCCGGAGGAGGAGTACGAGAAGAACGCGCAGGTCTACTGAGCTTCAGCCGACTTCGGCCGCAGCCGACGCCGTCTCGAGCTCGTGCGTGTGCCGCCGCACGAACTCCACCAGCGTGCGCACGCCGATGCCGGTGGCGCCCTTGCTGTGGTAGCCGCGATCCTTCGGGCTCTGTGACGGACCCGCGATGTCGAGGTGCACCCATGGCGTGTCGCGGACGAACTCTTTGAGGAACCAGGCCGCGTTGATAGCGCCGCCCCAGCGTTCGCCGGAGTTCTTCATGTCGGCGATCTCGGACTTGAGCGCGTCCTTCTGCAGATCGTGCAGCGGCATCCGCCAGAGCTCCTCGCCCGCCGAACGTCCCGCCTCCAGCACCGCCCACACCGTCTGATCGTCGTCGCCCCACGCGCCGGCGATGTAATGGCCCAGCGCGACCATGCACGCGCCGGTCAGCGTCGCGAGATCGATCATCGCGAACGGCTTCAGCTCCGCGGCGAAGGTCAGCATGTCGCCCAGCACGAGCCGCCCTTCGGCGTCCGTGTTGGTGATCTCCACCGTCTTGCCCAGCCGCGACACCAGCACGTCGCCCGGGCGGTACGCGGTCCCGGACGGCATGTTCTCGCAGGCGCCCATGAACGCGTGGACAGGGAACGGCGGCGCCAGCGCGGCGATCACCCGCATCGCCCCCAGCACCGCGGCGCTCCCCGCCATGTCGGTCTTCATGTCGACCATGCCGTCCGCGGACTTCAGCGAGAGGCCTCCCGAGTCGAACGTGATCGCCTTGCCCACCAGCGCGAGCGGCGCCTCCTTCGCGCCCTTGCCGTCCGGCGTGTACGTCACGTGAATCAGCTTCGGCTCCTCCGCGCTGCCCTGCGCGACGCCGAGGAACATCCCCATCTTGAGCTTCTCGATGTCCTTGCGGCCGAGCACCTCGATCTGGAGCCCCGCCTCCTTCGCCATCGCCTGCGCTTCGGCCGCGAGCCGCGACGGCGTCATCACGCCCGCTGGCTCATTCACGAGATCGCGCGCCCAGTTCGCCGCCTGCGCCACCTTGATGCCGAGCTCGAGCTGGCCCTGAAGGTCGCGGTTCTTCGTCTGGCCTTCGGGCAGAAGCAGCTGCACCTTCTCCGCCTTCGGAGACGCCTTCTCGTCCTTGTTCGTCGTGCGATACCGATCGAACTTGTACGCGCCGAGCTCGAAGCCCTCCGCCACCGCCTTCACGCACTGATCGAACTCGCGCGTGATCGGCAGATAGAAGACGACGTTCTTGCTGCGGACGCGCGCGGCGGTCTTCACCGCTCGGCCGGCGGCGAGCCGCAGGATCTCCGGCTCGAACTTCGTGCGCGAGCCGAGGCCCAGCAAGAGCACGCGATCGAACTTGAGCTTGCCGTGGGTGTGGAAGACGAAGGACTGCTCGGCCTTGCCCTTGAAGCCTTCGGAGGCGGCGGCCTGGAGCAGGAGCTTCTTGAGGGCCTTGTCCACGCGGGTGAGGGCGCGCGGCTGCTTCTTCTCGTCAGCGAGGTCGGAATCGAAGAGGGGGAGGACGAGGAGGTCGCCGTTCTGCTTGTCGGCGTCGCCCGTGGCGAGGCTCAGCTTCATGAAACTTTTCTGCTCCTGGGGAGGCGTTGAAAAATCCGCGGCAGACTAACCGCGCAGAACTCACTGGCAAAGCGCAGCTTTCCGCCCACAATGCAATGCGGCATGCCCGCGCTGCTTCTGCATCTCACCGCGATTGAACGACTGGCCGCTGAGGCCTCGCTCCTGCCGCCGCAGGTGGCCAGAGCCCTGGACGAAGATCTCGAGTACGCGCGGCTCGGCGCGGCGCTCCCGGATCTGCCCCGCTTTCAGGGCATGAAGGGCGCGATCGAACCGTTCAGCCCGGCCGAAGCCCCCTCCCGCTTCTCGCAGCTCTTCCACATCCGGGCCCCGGTGCTGCTGGGCCTCAAGATGGCGGAGCTCGTCTCGCTGGGCGCGCTGGTGGGGACGGACGCGGGCCACGCCTTCGTCGCCGGCTACTTCACGCACCTCGTGATCGACCGAGCGCTCCAGCCCATCGAAGAGCGGCTCATCGAACGGCATCGCAGCTCGGACGAGACGCCGCGGCAGGCGCTCGCCCGCGTGGAGTGGACGCAGGCCTTGCTCTACCTCCGGGAGATTCACGGGCAGGATCTCATCGGCACCAGCGCGCTTCGCCCGAAGTTTCAGGTGCTCAAGCGGCACGGCATCCCCATCGGCGGGATCGGCGGCGGGCTCTACGAGACGGTGCGGCTGTCCTGCCGTGAGGTGCTGGGCGAGGCGCCGCTGAAAAGCGACGTGGATCAGTGGCTCCGCGGGCTCTACCTGTACGGCCGGCTGCTCTCGAGCCCCCTCGGCAAAGCCCGAGCGCTCCCCGCCTACTCCAACCTCTCCACGCTGGAGCTGTACCGGAGCAGCGAGATCGACATTGCGCAGGAGATCACCTCGGCGTTGGATTCCGCACGACAGGTGCTGACCAGACTCTCGGACTTCATGGAGCGCGGATCTTTCACGCGAAGGGCCCGAGCCCGCTTCCTCGCCGATGTGCCCGAAGCGGTGCTCCAACCGTCCGCGGCCTGACGTTCCCGAGCAAAACTACGTCGCTCAGAAAACGCCCACCCGCGACCGGCGGGCACGACGCGGCGCGCACCTCCGCATCCCTTCTGCTCCGCGCGCACGAGCGTGCAGGCGTCCTCGGGGGCCACGGGTTTCAACACGCTTCCACCTCGGAGGCCGGTCGCTAACTTATTCCGCGGGATGGGAACTCTGCTCCTCGTTTTCGCTGGAACCACGGCGGGCCTGATTGGCTCGCTGCTCGGGATGGGCGGCGGAATCATGCTGGTGCCGCTGCTCGTGCTCGGGTTCGGCGTTCCGATGGAGGAGGCGGTCCCGGCGAGCCTGGTCTGCGTCGTCGCGTCTTCATGTGGCGCCGCGGCCAACTTCGTGGAGAACAAGCTCGCGGACGTGCGGCTCGCGATGACGTTGGAGCTCGCCACGGTCGCGGGCGCGCTGCTCGGAGGACTGGTCGCTGCGTTCATCCCTCCGGCCATGCTCGCGGTGGGCTTCGGCCTGTTCGCGCTGTACGTGGCGTTGAACTTCCTGCTCGTGCGCACGGACCTCGGCGCGTCAACCGCGACCGGTTACACGCCGGTGAATTATCCGCTCGGCATCGGCGGGTCGCTTGTGGCGGGCGGAGTCTCCGCGCTGCTCGGTGTCGGAGGAGGACCGCTCAAGGTCCCTCTGATGGCCTTCGGGATGCGCGTGCCGTTCAAGGTCGCATCGGCCACCTCCAATCTGATGATCGGCGTCACCGCGGCAGCCTCGGTGGTGGGCTACGCGTTCCGGGGACAGCTCCAGCTGAACCTCGCTGCGCCGTTGGTGGTGGGCGTGTTGGTGGGCGCGAACGTGGGTAGCCGGCTGATGGTGAAAGCGAAGCCGACGCTGCTCAAGAGACTGTTCGCATTGGTGTTGATCGTGGTGGCCGCGCAGATGCTCTGGCGCGGAGGGAGGGTGTTGTGGCCGAACCTATGAAAACGGAAGTGAGCCGCTCCGCGGTCTCGATGCCTTCGACGCCGTCGCTGGGCACTCCGATCGCATCCCCGGCGCCGCAGAACCTCGCGCCGCCGATCGCGATCCCGGAGCACGGCAAGCGCGGGATTTTAGCGAGGGCGCGGACCTTCGGAGGAGAACGCCTCATCGGGCGGCTGCTCCGCACCGGCGCGATTTTATCGGGCGCGATGTTCCTGAGCTCGCTGGGCCTGGAGCTTCTGCCCGACTCCCCCAAGGCGATAGTCGCGGCGGACATGCTGCGAAAGAGCGGGCTCGCGGTGCTGGTAGTAACCCCGATCGCACGGCTTGCCACCGGAGCGACGCTGCTCGCGTTCAAGGGCGAGTGGAAGTACGCGCTCTACGGCGCCGGCGTCCTCGGGCTCCTCGCATTAGCGGTGGGCGCCGGGTTCGGAGCGTGAACTCTAGAAGCTGAAGTCAGCCGTCACGTCCGAGCTCTGCGTGTTCACCGTCTTGTGAGCGGGCGCGCCACCGATGGCGACGATCCACGCCAGCGCGGCCGTCAGCGGCTGCTGCGCATCGGTGGAGGGGAACGCTCGAAGCCCGAAGCTCGCGTTCTCGCGCAGCGCGGTCCCGCCGAAGTTGCCCGCGAGCTCGGAGCCGTTGCCGTTCGGCGCGAAGAGCGTGGGCATCAGCACCGCCTCCAGCCCCTCCGAGAAGTTGAAGCTCTTCGCGGCGACAACGCCGTAGACGAAGCCGGGATTTGCCGTGCCGCCGTCCGCCGTGGTCCCGCCATCGGTCGAGCCGGGCGGCGTGAACGTCGCGGTGCCGGTCAGCCCCACGCCACCGAAGCTGAAGTTCTTCGTCTTCGTCTCGCCCGCGTTGCAGGTGATGCTCTGCAGCGGGTTCGCGAGGAAGTTCATCGCGAGGCCCCCGTTGCCGAACCCCGACAGGATCGCCGCCGGGATGTAGCTGCCGGGCTTCAGGTCCGTGATCGCGTACGCGTACGTCGTGTCGTTGGAGTTGGTGAACACCTGGTAGCCGCTCTGAAGCTGGCCGAGCAGCGCCTGCGGATCCGCGCCGCCGCCCAGAGAGCTTGGCGAGAGCGCCGCGATGGAGAGGCTCTGGCCTGAGGGCGGCTTCGCCATCGTCACCGTGCCCTGCAGCGTGCACAGGCCTTCCGCCGAGGCGCCGATGAAGAGCTTCACGTCCTCCGCGCTCGCCTTGAACGGGTCGTTGAGATCCAGCGTGATCGTCACCGCGTTGGAGAAGAGGTCCAGCACCGGGACGAAGTTGCCGTCGCCGTCGCGATCCGAGATGGCGGTGAGGCGATAGGTGCCGCTCGGCTGATTCTCCAGCTTGAAGGGCACGGACATCGCCGTCACCGGCGTGGTGAGCGGCTGCTGCGCGCCATTCACCGAGAGCGCCAGCGCATGCCCCACCGCGATCGTGTCGATGACGACCACGCCGCTGATCGTCCCCTTCACGCCGCCGGCGCGCACGAAGCTGACGGTCTGCTCGGGCTCCACCGCGCCACCGTCCGTCTTCGAGAAGAACTTGAGCGTCGTCGTCTTCGTCAGCTCGAGCCCGAGCGGAGACGGGCCCGACTTCCGATTCGCTCCCTCCACCGCCGGATCCGATCCGTCGGTCGTCACGAAGATCGTCGCCGGGATGTCGGTGGTGAGCGACACGGCGACGCGGTCGTTGAACGTGCCGGGATCCGGCGAGACGGACGTGTGGGCGGCCTGCTCTGGACCGTCGGTGTTCACCTTCGGCGGCGAACCGCACGAGAGGGCGACGAGGCAGATGGCGAAGGCGAAACGGCGCATGATCCTGGACTCCGGGCAGCGAAGGCCGCGGACCATGGCGCCGAACCGATTCCCGCGTCAACGCGTGACCACCACGTCGTACTCGACGCGCGGCCCCTCGTTCGGCCAGACGATGAAGGTCGTGTGGCCTTCCGCCTTGCCCGCGAGCTCCATCGCCCAATGCTCCTTCGGCACCATCTCCACGATCGCCGGGTTGCCGATCGCGACGCGGCTCACCGGTCCCTTGATCACGTCGCTCATGTCGCGGTGCTCGCCGACCTTGAGGGTGAACTGTTGGCGCGAAGCGCTCTGGCGGACGACGGCGAGGTAGCTCACGCGCGTGTCATCCTTCAGCCAGACGAGGACCGTGGTCTTCCCTTCGGACTGACCGGACACGAGGAGCCGGGAGTCCCCGTCCACTTTCACGTCCGCGATCTCCGGATCTCCTACGGCAATGCGCTTCACCGGCTGCAAAAGCTCGATCGTCCGGAGCTCGCCGGTGCCAACTTCGACCGTCTCCTCGCGCACAGCTTCGCTCCCGCTGCTCCCGCGGCTTCCGCCCTTCACGTTCACGGTGAAGGCGACGCGGTTGTGCGCCTTGTCCCAGACGAGCAGCGTCGTCGTCCCCGCGCTGCGGGCGTGCACGTGCAGCCCATCCTTCTCCTCGCTGACGGAGGCGATCTCCGGGTGGGTGACGACGACGCGCGCGACCGA
>JBJMQN010000589.1:0-6575 GCA_045802665.1 Myxococcaceae bacterium
GATCTTAGCTCGCGTGTAGTTGCAGTAGTACTCCACGTCCTCGGGCTTCTGATCCGGCGCGACGGCCGAGACCACGCCGCCCGCTTTCACCGCCGCGAGCCAGGCGGACGCGAACTGCGGCACGTCGGGCAGCATGAGGAGAACGCGCTGCTCCTGCTGCAGGCCGAGGCTTTTGTAGACGGCCGTCGCCCGGTTCACCTGATCCGCGAGCTCGCTGTAGGTGATGACGCGATCTTCGAAGTACAGCGCGGGCTTGTTCTCGCGGCCAGCCACCTGACGGAAGAGGAAGACCTCGGCGAGGTTGAGCGACTCGGGCAACGCGAATGGATCCAGCGTCATGGCTGTCCTTCCGTTCGCGGACTTCGCGTGCGCCAGAGCACGTAGACCGCGATGGCGAGCGCGATCATCCCCGCGCCGAAGATGAGTTGGAGCCGTCCCACGTTCGCCGCGCTCTCGTGCGCGAAGGAGCATTCGGTGGGCGAGAGGTTCGAGCAGTCTGGCTCGCCGTACATCCCCAACAACCCCGAATAGAAGACGAAGGCGCCGCCAAGCAGGAACGCCACCGCGAACCCGATTCCCGCCGCTCTGAGGAGTCGACCGCTCTGCTCCATGCGGGCGCGCACCCTACACGAAAGCCCGATCCGAAAGAGAAGCCGTCGCTGCTACTGTGCCCGCCATGCGCATTCTCTACGGCGTCGTCGGCGAGGGCATGGGCCACGCAACAAGGTCCCGAGTCATCCTCGAGGAGCTCTCGAAGAAGCACGAAGTCCACATCGTCGTCTCCGGGCGAGCGCAGAAGTATCTCGAGCAGCGCTTCCAGAATGTGCACGGCATCTGGGGCTTCACCATCGCGTACGAGGGAAACGCGGTGAAGAGCTGGCAGACCGTGCTTCAGAATCTGAAGGGCGCCGTGCAGGGCTGGCCGCAGAACATCCGCGCCTACTACGACCTCGTGGACAAGTTTCAACCCGAGGTGGTGATCAGCGACTTCGAATCCTTCAGCTACCTCTTCGCGCGCAACCACCGGCTCCCGGTGATCAGCGTGGACAACATGCAGGTCATCAACCGGTGCAAGCACGAGCCGGAGATTCTCGCCGGGTTCGAGGATTCGTTTGAGCTCACACGATCGATCGTGAAGACGAAGCTGCCCGGGGCCTTTCACTATCTCGTGACCACGTTCTTCTATCCGCAGCTCCGGAAGGAACGGACCACGCTGGTGCCCGCGATCCTCCGGCCCGAAATTCTTCAGGCGAAGAGCGAGGGCGGCGATCACGTGCTCGTGTACCAGACGTCCACGAGCAACACGCAGCTGCCGGAGATCCTCAAGCGCGCGAAGCTGCCGTTCCGGATCTATGGGCTGCGGCGAGACCTGAAAGACGATCTCAGGGACGAGAACCTGCTCTATCGGCCGTTCTCTGAGGCCGGGTTCATCGATGATCTGCGCACCGCGCGCGGAGTGATCGCCGGTGGCGGCTTCACACTGATGAGCGAGGCCGTGTATCTCCACAAGCCCATGCTCTCCATCCCCGTCGAGGGCCAGTTCGAACAGGTCCTCAACGCGCGCTACCTCGAGAACCTCGGCTACGGGATGTACAGCAAGACCCTCACCGAAGAGGCGATCACCGAGTTCCTCAAGCGGCTGCCGCGATGCCACGAGTCGCTCGAGAGCTACACGCAGGATGGGAACAAGAAGCTCATCGAGAATCTGAACACGCAGCTGGAGCGCGCGTACGAGCGGCGTGGAGATTGGGCGGAGCTGAGCAACGGGTAGGGCGGCGTCGAGCTGGGCGGGTGCCTTACCGCGCGCGGTTGATCCAACGAGGTTGAGACCGCCGGTGCTCGAGGTACAGCTTCAGCGCGAGCGAGCCGACCAGCAGCCCAATCTGGATCATCCGGAAGGTGCGAGGGTTCATGCGCGCCTATCAGTGCATGCCAGGGACCAGCGCCAACTGCCCGGGAAGAAAGGGCGGCGATCCATCGCGCGCACCAGACTGGATCGCGCTGCCCGAAGAAGGTGGTCAGGTCTGGGGCGATGATTTCAGCGATGCGCGCTCGGCGACACGACTCTGAGAGCGGCACGCCCGCGGCGGTACACGTTGAAGTCCGAGTCGAGTGTGATGATCGTCGCGCCACGATCGAGCTCTGCCATTCGGACCAGACATCCATCCGCTACCGACATGGGCTGGTCTGCGTACTTCGCCATCAGCTTGAGCGACGCGGCGCCGTCGCTCGCGAGACTGAATGAGACGACGACGTTGCCCGCATTGAGTAGCCCCAACAGGACCTCTCTGCCTCGCTTCGCACGCCTGAGCAGATGCCATGCTTCGCTGACGACCGCGTCGCAGGTGAGCAGCGGCGCATCAAATCGGCTCAGCGTGTCCTTCGCCCACTCGTGATGGGGTTCGGTCGCGTCGATGAACGCTACAAGAGGGCCGGTGTCGACGATTCCGAGCCGCCTCATTTCCCGTAGTCGTCGAAGTAACGTGGGTTCGTCGTCAGATCGCCCGGTCCACGAGCTGCTCCGCAGAATTGCGCCGCGGCTTCGGTGAATGACGGGCGCTCATTCCCGCGATAGGCGGCGAGGGCCTCCCGCACGATCTCGGACTGACTGGTGCGTTGTTTTCTGGCGAGCCGCGCAACCTTCGCGCTCAGCGTAAGCGGCAGCTTGATCGTCATCGTCTTCAGTCGCGGCATGGCGGGAATACCCTATGCTGCTGGCGGTAATACCTCAATCCCCGCCGCTGCCATCATGCCTCGTTGTTTCTCACCGCCGCTCGATCCGCGAGCCACGTCAGCAGCGGATGCGAATTCAGCGCGCCGGTCGCTCTGCCGAGGAAGCTGTAGCGACCATCTGCGTGTCCGTGCGGCAGCAGCGAATTAACCATCGCCATCATCGAGCTCGTGAGTCCGGGGAAGAGGCCGTGCGCCCAGGTCGCGAGCTTCGCGGACCAGGTGAGCACGACCTCGCTCTGGCCGCGTCTGCATGCTTCCACGATTTTCCTCGCCGCGCGTTCGGCGGACATCGTGATGAGCGGCAGCGAGTCACCGACGGCGAACCACTGGTATTCGCTCGCGGCCTTCTCTCCCTTGAACGTCGCGTTGCGCGGAGAGCCGGTGCGCATGAGGCCCGGGCACACGGTGGTGACTCGGATTCCGTCCTCGAGCAGCTCCGCGCGCATGCCCTCCGACAAACCAGTGAGTGCGAACTTCGACGCGCTGTACGGGAGCAGGTGCGGGACCGGCAGCTTCCCGCCGATGGACGAGATGTTCACGATGCGGCCCTCATGGGATTTCCGCAGATGCGGCAGCGCCTCCATGGACGCGTGCAGCGGGCCCCAGAAGTTGATCGCCATCGCCTCCTGGAAATCCGCTTCCGACATCGTGGACAGCGGACCGACCTGAATGACGCCGGCGTTGTTGACGAGCACGTCGAGGCGGCCGAATCGCTGGACCGTGCCTTCGATCGTCGACTTCACCTGCTCGTGATCGGTCACGTCGCAGACGAACGTCGCGACCTCAGCGCCGTGTTGGCGGAGATCCATTCGCGCTCGCGTGAGCTCCACTTCGTCTCGCGCGCAGACGGCGACCTTCGCGCCGCGCCGTGCGAATTCGCGCGCGAGCACCAGTCCCAAGCCTCGCGAGCCGCCGGTGATCAGCACCACTTTGCCTTCGAAGTTCATGCCGCCCATCCTCGCCACCGCCGCGTGACCCAGCGCCAATCCCGCACCGAACGCGGGGACCATCCACCAGCGAAATTCTGGCCGTCGCATCGAGCACCCCTGTTCTCACGAGGGTAGGCATCGGCGCTCACCACCGCTCCAGACCAGGCGTGCAGGCGGGCGGACGCTTCAAATGCCATCCCGCGAGGGGGGCGCTGTGCGTTGGGCACCGTGCGGCCGACCGGCGACAACAATGCGGAACGGGGGCGTGACCGAACCCCGCGCTCGATCAGGCCGGCGCGCCTCAAGGGTGCTTGGAAATGGGGCGATGTTTCAGGGGTCGGGGCATGAAAAACATCGCCCCATTTCCAAGCACCGACCGCAGGCAGAACTCGTGCGCAAGCCCGAACGCCGGATCCGAAGCGTCTTCCCGTCAATCCTTCAGCAAGGATCTCGCGATGACCAATCGCTGCACTTCCGACGCGCCCTCGTAGATCCGAAGCGCTCGCACATCGCGATAGAGGCGCTCCACCGCGAAGCCCTTTACGACCCCGTTGCCGCCATGGATCTGCAGCGCTCGATCGATGATCCGCTGCGCCGCCTCCGTCGCGAACAGCTTCGCCACCGCCGCCTCGTACGTGACGCGTTCCGCGCCCGAGTCCTTCGTCGCAGCCGCCTTGTGCACGAGCAGCCGCGAGGCTTCCAGCTCCACCGCGGAATCCGCGATCAGCCCCTGCACTGCCTGCAGCTCCGACAACGGCGCTCCGAACTGTTTGCGAGTCCTCGCGTACCGGATCGCCTCGTCCAACGCCCGCGTCGCCATCCCGATCGCCGCCGCGCCGACGGTGCTTCGAAAAATATCCAGCGTGGAGAGCGCGAGCTTCATGCCCGTGCCTTCGGCCCCAAGCCGCGCTGATTCCGGAACCACCGCGCCTTCGAAGAACAGCTCGCCAATCGGATGATCCGCGAGGAGCTGCATGCCCGCCTTCACTCGAAGGCCGGGCGTGTTCGCGGGGACGATGAACGCGGAGATGCCCTTCGTTCCTTCGCCGGTGCGCGCGAACACCGTGTAATGGCTCGCGACGCCCGCGTTCGAGATGAAGCGCTTCTGACCTGAGAGCGCGTAACCGTTGCCCGTCTTCGTCGCGACGGTCGCAAGCGCCGCGACATCGGAGCCCGCTTCCGGCTCGGTCAGACCGAACGCGAAGAGCGCCTCTCCGCGCGCGACAGCTGGCAACAGCTCGTGCTTCTGCCGCTCGTCTCCCCCGAGAAGAACGGGATGGCTCCCGAGGCCCTGCACCGCGAACAGCGAGTCGCACGCCGCGTCCCGATACGCCATCTCCTCGCGGAGGACGCAGATGCTGCGGACATCCACCTTCTCGTTCACGCCGCCGTACGCTTTCGGCACGAGGTAGCCGAAGTAGCCGAGCGCCTTCACCTTCTCGGCGATGCGCGCATCTCCCTCGTACTGCGCGGACGGCTCCAGCGGCGCGAACGCCTCACGAGCCTTTTTCCGGAGCTCGTCGTGCTTCGGCTCGAGCAGCGAGATGGCCATGACTCAGCGCCCCGTGAACCGCTGCGGACGCTTCTCGACGAACGCGTCGTACGCCTCGCGAAAATCCTTCGTCTGCATGCAGACCGCCTGCGCGCGCGCCTCGTTCTCGAGCGCCCCATACAGGTCCATGTTCAGCTCCCCGTTGAGCAGCTCTTTCGTCATCCCGAGCGCGAACGTCGGTCCATCCGCGAGCCGCTTCGCCCACGCCATCGCCTCATCCAGAACCTTCTCCGGCGGGACGACCTTGTTGAAGAGGCCGTAGCGCTCGGCCGTCGGCGCGTCGATCGCATCGCCGAAGTAGAGCAGCTCGGTCGCACGCGAGAGGCCCACGATTTTCGGGAGGAGATAGGCCGCGCCCATATCCGCGCCTGCGAGGCCGACCTTCACGAACAGAAACGCGATCTTCGCCTTCTCGGACGCGACGCGGAGATCAGAGGCCAGCGCAATCACCGCGCCCGCGCCTGCGGCCGTTCCGTTGAGCGCGGCGATGACCGGCTTACGGACCGCTCGGATGTTCTTGATGAGGTCGCACGTCATCCGGGTGAACTCGACGAGGCCCGGCATGTCGCGGCTGAAGAGCTCGCCGATGATCGAGTTCACGTCGCCGCCCGAGCAGAAGCCGCGGCCTTCGCCGGTGATCACGATCGAGGAGACGGCGGTGTTGCGTTCGAGATCGAAGAACAGATCGCGCAGCTCTCTGTAGACCTCGAACGTCAGCGCGTTCAGCACGTCCGGCCGCGTGAAGGTGATCACGCCGACCTTCTCTTTGATCTCGAAACGGAAGCTCGTGGGCTGTGACATGCCGCCCGCGCTTAGCGTTCATCCCGAACGAAGTCGAGGGACGCCTGCGAGCCAGGATCACGTCACCTGCTCGGCGTGCGCCTCCGCGAGAGCGCAATCATCGCGAACGCCAACGCAAGCAGCCCTACCGATCCGCCGCTCGCCGAACACCCGGCAGCCACGCTCTGGCACGGCTTCGCGACGACAGTGCCCGTCAGCCGCTCGCCCTGAAAATCCAGATCGTAGCGAGCGACGACGCGCGGCTTGTCATCGCTCTTCGTCGAATCCGATTCGTAGATCCACGCCGTCCCGCCGTCCGGCTTGATGACGCTGGGACACGTCCCGCCATCGCTCATCGTGGGGCCGCGCGTGACCGACTCGCACTCGGCGGGAGCGCCCGGATCCCACGAAGCGGTGAGCCCGTTGCCGTAATCGCGCCGGTTCGACTGGAGCGAAGACTGGCCGCTCATGGTCAGCACCAGCGAAGGGAGCCGGTTGCCCGCATCGTCGTGCACGGCGGATCGCGAATCTGACGTCGCGCTCGAGACGCCGAGCTGCGAGCAGTCGCTCACCTCGCTTAC
>JBJMQN010000590.1:0-4358 GCA_045802665.1 Myxococcaceae bacterium
ACCGCGCAGTTCTTCGTCGTGCCGGACGCGCTGCTGCCCACTCCATCTCCGTCCATGTCGCGGAAGTACGTCGTGCCCGCGCAGCCGAACACGAGGCTCAACGTCGCGGTGCCGTAGTTGTCTCCGTTCGAGCCGCCGTTCCCGTTCGCGGAGAGCCCTGACACCGACAGATCCACTCCGCCCGCAGTCGCCGGCGCGGTCCACTTCACCTGAAACGTGACGAACCCGCCCGAGGCCGAACGCGGGGTGCTGTGCACGACCTCGCTGCTGCTCACGAGCCTCGTGTCTTGACCGCTGATGATCGAGAAGGTCCCCACGCCGTTGCTGCGCAGGTACATCCCGCCGGTGCTGCCGTTCACCGCCTGAATCGACACGGTGACCGTGACCGTTCCGCCCGGGCTCAGGGTGCTCGGCGACGCGGTGAGGCTGACGTTCGGGACCGCGCCGCCCGAGTGGCACCCGAGGCAGACCGGGGTCGCGATTCCGTTCGCACGCGCTGCCGCCTCGGCTGACACCAACACCGCGAGGAGGCCGAACGCGCGCGCAAACTTCATCGTCGATACTGCTGCTTCAGAAACTCGATCAGCTCCTGACGAAGCTGGGGCGTGAGACGGCTGAAGCGGACACCGGCGCGATACAGCGAAGGTTCGCCGGCGATCTTCTCGCACGAGGCCACCCAGCCATCGAGCTTGAGCACCGGATGCCCCGTCCGCGCGAGCTCGAGCGACACCTCTTCATTCACCTGCGCTTCGTTCTCGAGCCACAAACCCGCGCCGCCTTCCGAGAGATCGCGCAGCACCGTGCGCTTCTCGGTGCGGGTGCGGAAGAGGACGTTGAGGAGGACGTAGACGCGCGGGAACGCTCGGCGGTCGGTGCCGGGGCCGAGCATGGAGCGATCCATCAGCTCGATGATCTGCGCCTGTTGCGCGTCGGACTCGAAGAGGAAGCGGAGCCCCGTGCCCATGGTCTTCGCGTGGTCCGGCCCGACGTTCGCGAGCCGAGCGACCTCCGCGCTCACCATGATCGGCCGAATGCCCGCGGTCAGCGCGAGCTTCAGCTGCACGCGTCCACCCAACGGCGCCAGCGGCTGCTTCGCCGTCACGAAAATGCCGCCCTTGCTGATGTCGCGGACGGGAAATTCGGTCTCGCCCGCAGCGTCCACAACTCGCGCGTTGATCAGCGCGGCAACCCGGGCATGTGCTCTCTTCTCAAGCGCCATCACGTCGGCCCCCTTGCATCGAAGCGCCCCTTCTACACCGCGGGCGTGCCCGATTTCTCGGGGTGGTGTCCGATTGTCACCCGTGCGGCTACATCGACGCGTCCTGCACCAGCCGCCAGCCCTGCTCCGTCTTGTGGAGCACGACCAGCGTGTAGCCGGAGGCCTCGGGTTTGTCGGGGTAGCTGAGCTTCCACTGCGCCCCGACCGAGGCGTGCGATGCGTCCGCGCGTACGTCGAGGAACGTGAAGCTGAGCGTGCCCATCGCCGCTTTTGTCGGGTAGCGCGACTTGTAGCGAGCCAGCACCTCCGCTTTTCCGCGCGACACGCCTTTCGGAGTGATGAACGCCGCGTCGTCCGCATAGACCGAGCAGAACGCTTCGAGGTCGCCCTTGTTCCACGCGTCGGCCTGCGTCGTGAGGAGCGCCTTCACGGCGAGCTCGGGCGACGGCGGTGGGGAGAGGCTGATCAGCGCGGCGGCGAAGAAGGCGAGCATCCGCAGAGCTTATGCTCGGGAGCGGGTTGCGCTCGGTGTCGCTGAGCGCTCACCTGCCGCGTAGATTCGCGTCAGAGAGCCCCCCTCGGTCGGGAAGCATTCGGCGTCGTTGGGGCACGTCAGTGAGCGCCACGTCCCCCCTCGGGAGTCGCGTGAGGGCCTTTTGTCTCAACCTGTCTGCACAAGATGGAAAGACCGTGAAAATCCGCGGCCTTGAGTTTTTGGTTTGTCCCAAGTTGTCCACATCGTGCGGCTTGAGCGCGCAGGGTGGCCGCCGGACCGGTGTGCCGTCAGCCCAAAACTCGCGTCAGTCCCCGAGTCCTTGCGTCTGAAACGCCTCAGGGAGCGCGGGGCTCTTTCTCCGCGTTCGGTGCCGTGGACTCGGTCGTCGTCGCGTCGGGCTGCTTCGGCGGCTTCTTCTCCGGCCACGCGAGGAGCACTACTCCGGCGACGATCGCGAGGTCCGCGACGTTGAAGATTCCGGTGCGCAGCGGACCGATTCCCAGGTTCATGAAGTCGGTCACGAGGCCGTTCTGCATCACGCGGTCGTAGAGATTTCCCGCGCCCCCCGCCAGCACGAGCGCCAACGCCACCCGCATCCGCCGATGCATTGCCGGGCGCGTGACGACGAGATACGCGAGGAACGCGAGCAGCGCGGCAACCGCCCACGTGAAGACCGCGCCCCGAATCTGCGTGGGCAGCGTGGAGCCCAGCGAGAGGAACGCTCCCGGATTCTTCGCGAAGTCGAGCCGGACCGTGTCGCCCAGGTAGCTCAGCCGTCCGGAACGTTCGAGGTGGCTCGTCGCGAGGACCTTGGTCCAGCGGTCGATGGCGACGGTGATCAGAAAGACGCCGAGGACGATCAGAAGCCTGGTGTTGAGGGGCTCGTGCGGAACGGAGGGCTTCGGATCGGCTGACTGCTCGGGAACCATTGGCGGCGCGCACCCTAGCGTACGGCCGGTTCGGTTTCAGGCTGGAAACTACGGTCAGCTTGCGCTCGTTGAACCGTCGGTTCGTTGGTGTTAACCGCACCCCGCATGTCAGCGAACGAAGGCGGCGCCACGACGGGCGGCCGCGACTACAAAGACACCGTCAACCTCCCGAAGACCGAGTTCCCGATGAAGGGGAACCTCGCGCAGCTCGAGCCGAAGATGCTCGACTGGTGGGCGAAGAACGCCACGTTCGCCCGCGTGCTGGAGAAGAACCAGAAGGCCCAGCGCTTCATCTTCCACGACGGTCCGCCCTACGCGAACGGCCACACGCACATCGGCCATGCGCTGAACAAGATCCTCAAGGACATGGTGACCAAGTACCGGAACCTCACCGGGAAGCTCACCGACTACGTCCCCGGCTGGGACTGCCACGGCCTCCCGATCGAGCAGGCCGTCGAGAAGCGGCTCCGCGACAAGAAGATCGACAAGCGCACGCTCTCCCGCGACGAGTTCCTCGCCAAATGCCGCGAGTACGCGATGGAGTTCGTCGGAATCCAGCGCGAGGAGTTCAAGCGGCTCGGTGTGTTCGGCAAATGGGACGAGCCGTACCTCACCCTCTCGTTCGACTACGAAGCGCAGGAGATCCGCGAGCTCGCCACCTTCGCGAAGCGCGACTTCCTGTACCGGAAGAAGAAGCCCGTCTATTGGTGCATGACCGATCAGACCGCGCTCGCCGAGGCGGAGGTCGAATACGAAGACCACAGCTCGCCGTCCGTCTACGTCGCGATGGACGCGGTGGATGATCTCTCGAAGAAGTGGTCCGCCCTCAAAGGCAAGAAGGTCAGCTTCGCGATCTGGACGACGACGCCGTGGACCCTCCCGGCGAACCTGGCGATCGCCGCGAACCCGGAGCTCGAGTACGTCTTCTACGATCTCGGCAGCCGCGTCATCGTCGTCGCGAAGGATCTGCTCGCGAAGGTGCTGACCGAGGTCGCGCCGGACGAGCTCGCGATCAAGCAGGTCGCGCTCGACAAGGCGGTGTTCGACGCCGCGGCGATGAAGGACACGCAGAAGATCCTCGCGTACTGCTCGGGCGCGGATCTCGAAGAGCTCACCTACCGCCATCCGTTCTACGACCGCACCGGCAAGGTCATCCTCGGCGCGCACGTCACGTTGGATGCCGGTACTGGCCTCGTCCACACCGCGCCCGGCCACGGTCAGGAAGACTACGAGGTCGGCCTCGAGTACGGGCTCGACATCTACAACCCGGTCAAAAACGACGGGCGCTACGACGACACGGTGGGCCCCGAGCTCGCCGGGATGAAGGTCTTCGACGCGAACCCGAAGGTGGTGGAGATCCTCGTCGCGCGCGGCGCGCTGCTCAACAAGGCGGGCGACTCGGTCAAGCACAGCTACCCGCACTGCTGGCGGTGCCACAACCCGATCATCTTCCGCGCCACGCACCAGTGGTTCATCTCGCTGGAGAAGAACGAGCTCCGCAAGAAGGCGCTCAAAGAGATCGATCGCGTGAACTGGATCCCCAAGTGGGGCCACGACCGGATCTTCAACATGCTCGAGGGCCGCCCGGACTGGTGCATCAGCCGTCAGCGGACCTGGGGCGTGCCCATCCCTGTCGCGCTCTGCGACACCTGCGATCACGCGCACGTCTCGCCGGACATGATGAACAAGGTGGCGGACGCCGTGGAGAAGCACG
>JBJMQN010000591.1:0-9077 GCA_045802665.1 Myxococcaceae bacterium
CACCTCGAACTCGAGCCCGTTCGCGGTCGCATGAGCGGCGATCGGATTTCTCTTCCCGGGCAGCGTCAACGTCGCGGTCGAGAGCGTCCCGCCCTCGCGAGGACAGAGCAGAAGCTTCACTCGCCCTTCGCGGCGCCGAAGCAGCACGCGGTATTCGCGTGCATCCTCCAGAACTTCTTCCTCGCGCCGGCGCGCTGACTTCCCCGTCGGCGGAGTCTGAGACCCGAGCTCCTCGATCGCCCGGTCTCCAGCCTCGATCGCGTTCAGAACCTCGCGACACGGTGAACAGCGCGCACAGTGAGCCCGATACTGCGCGGCGACTTTTTCGGGGAGCACTCCGAGATCCAGCTCGAACGCGATCTCCGAAGTCAGGTGCAGCGGGGGCGCGAACGAGACGCTCAGATCTTCGCGGCACTGCGAACAGCTCTTGAAGTGCGCACTCGTGGAGGAGCCGGTGCCAGAGAGCGCGGGGAGGAGATCGTCGCACTCACACCGGGCGGTGAACCAGAACGCGGTCAGGCGTTCACCTGAATCCAGCACATCTCTCTCATCCCGCCGCCAGGCGTTCAACGGAATGAAGTACCGAATCTTCGGCTTGAACGACCGATCGATTCGGGACAGCGCGGCCTCGAACCGCTCGAACTGGCCGGTGAAGCCGTCGTTCGTGAGCGCGCGATGCTCCAGCGCCCTGAGCACCGACTGCATGCGATCTCGGAGGAGCAGTGCCTGCGCCGCGGAGTTTCTCCACTCCAGCTGCTCCGCGGGCTCCTCGGTGAGGAACGACTCCATCGCCTCATCCGCCGCCTGATTCAACGTCGCGGTGAGCGTGTCCAACACCTCCGCCGGAACTTCGCCGGAGACCTGCTCGAGCTGCGCCTCCACGAGTCCCGGGGGCGGCTTGAGCAGGGTCGCGCGGCGGAGGACTTCGCCGAGGTCCGCGAGCCGATCGAGCACGCTGCCCGTCGCCTTCGCGGGCAGCGCGTCGCCAAGAGCCTGGACCACCGCTTTGAGGGTTTCGATTCGCTGCGCCTTCGAAACGACCGGGAAGCTCATCGAAGACTCCTCATGACTGTTCCTCCTGAAGCTCGAGCAGGTACATGCGGAGCCACGCCTGGGCCCGGCTGACCCGCTTGTACGAGTTTGCAACCGAGATGCTGAGCTTCTCCGCGACCTGGCCGTGATCCTCCAGGTCCTCGTGGTGGTACAGCCGCCACGCGGAGGCCTCGTTCGGGTGCTCTTTCTCGAGCCGGTCGAACGCGCGCCAGTAGAGCTCCGAGTCCTCGCGACGGGTCTCCGCCGCCTTGGACCGCTCCACCGACTTCGCGGTCTGCGCCGGAGACTCCATCACCTCGTTCTCGTCGTCCGCGGACGGGACCGTGTCCGAGACCTCGCGGGAGGCCCGGTACCTGTCGATCGCCGCGTGCTTCGCGATGCGGAGGAAGAAGGTCTTCGGAGAGGCCGCCGCGCCCGGATACCGTTCGGAGAGGCCGCGGAACTGATCGAGCCCCTTCTCCACGAAGCGCATCACCGCCTCCTGGTAGAGCTCCATCTCGTCGTCCTCGGCGCCCTTGCCGTACGACTTCTGGATCCGCCGGATCACGTAGCGGGCCGGCGACTCCCACCGCGCGGTGAGCCGCCCGAGCGCATCGTTCACCGACCGGCCCTCGGCCCGCAGGCGGAGGATCTCGCGGAAGAGCTGCTCGTCGGAGAGTTCGTTGAGAGAGGCCGAGTGCATGGCGCGTTCGGAAGGGTTGGTCTTCGCGGGTCGTCTCGGAAAGCGGCGGAAGGTAGCACGCGCCTACTGCGGTCATGACCGAGAGAGACGACCCGTCCCCGAAATTCCTGACATGCTTCCCACCCGCCCGTAACCGTCCTTAATTGCGGGCCTCTCATGGCCAGAAAGCGCCCAGCGGATCAGGAAGAAGGCACCAGCCGGTTCATCGAACGGGACCTGACTGCGCTCGCCGCGGCGAACGGACTTCCGGCCACGCACGGCTATGACGCGCTGGTCTCCGACATCCAGGCGCTGGTGGCGGGACACGGAAAGCATCCGCTGCTCGCGGGCGAGCCGGGTGTGGGGAAGACCGCGATCGTGCAGGAGCTGGCGCGGCGCGTTCAGCGGCTCGAGGTTCCGGAGGAGCTCCGGGGCGCGCGCATCGTGGAGGTCTCGATGAGCGGCGTCCTCGCGCGAGGCGAGCGCTGGGCGGCGGACAACCTCGACGCGATCCTCGATGACCTCGGCAGCGTGCCGAAGACCATCGTCTACATCCGGGACGCAGCGGTCGCATTGGGCAGCGCGGCGATGCCGGTGCTCGTGCGAGCTGTTCGTCAGGGCGCCCTCCGCTTCATCATGGAGTGCGATCTCCGAAGGGCGCAGGACATGCTCCGCGCCGACGAGACCCTGGGCGAACGGCTGCACCTCGTCATCATCCCGGAGCCGCCGGATGAGCGCGTGCGGTGGATGCTGGGCCGCGTCGCCGAGGAGCTCGAGTCCGAGTACGCGCTGCCCATCGAGCCGGAGGCGTGCGATCAGGCGCTGCGGCTCGCGAGGAAGTTTCTCGTCGCACAGCGCATGCCGCGAAAGGCGATCGAGCTGCTTCGCGAGGCGGCGGCGGAAGCTTCGGCTGCGGGCAGAGATCGTCTCGGCGCGGCGGATGTCCTCGCGCGGTTCACCGGCGCCACGCGGCTGCCGCGGTTCCTGGTCGACGATGCGGTCACGCTGGATCTCGATGAGACGAGCCGCTTCTTCAACGATCGGATCCTCGGGCAGCCGGAGGCGGTCAGCGCGGTGCTGCGGGCGATTGCCCTGCTCAAGGCGGGTCTCAACGATCCGCGGCGGCCGCTGGGCGTGTTCCTGTTCGCGGGGCCGACGGGCGTGGGCAAGACTCACCTCGCGAAGCTGCTCGCGGAGTTTCTGTTCGGCGCGACGGACCGGCTGGTGCGCCTCAACATGGCGGACTACCCCGACGAGGGCGACGAGACGATCGTCTTCGGCGCGCCGTGGGCGGAGTCGATGTCCGGCAGGCGAGGGGAGCTGACGCGGCTGCTCGACGGGAAGGTCTTCTCGGTGCTCCTGCTGGACGAGTTCGAGAAGGCGCACAGCTCGCTGCACGATCGCTTCCTCCAGCTCTTCGACGAGGGCGCGTTCGTGAACGCCGCCGGCGAGAGCGTCATCTGCAACAACACGCTCATCATCGCGACCAGCAACGTCGGCGCCGAGGTCTTCCGCGAAGCGCCGATGGGGTTCGCCGGGACGCGCTCGCAAGAGGAGCTCCGGACCGAGGTGGATCGCCGCATCGGCGAGGCGTTCCGGCCGGAGTTTCTGAACCGGTTCGACGTGCTCTGCCACTTCCAGCCGCTCACGCGCGTGGAGATCCGCAAGATCGCCCGGCGCGAAGTAGGGCGCGTGCTGGAGCGCGAGGGCATCCGTTCGCGAGGGCTGGACGTCGAGGTGGCTCCCAGCGTCATCGATCTGCTCGTGGAGCGCGGCTACTCCCCGCTGCACGGCGCGCGGTTTCTGCAGCGCGAGATCGAGAAGACGCTGAGCTCCGCGCTGGCCGAAGAGATCGTGCGCCGTCCGCTGGCGCCCGGCACGCCGCTGCGCGTGGAGGTCCGCTCCGGAGGACACGTCGTCGCGAAGGCCGAGCCGAAGGCGACCCCGGCCGAGGCTGTGGCGAAGCTCACGCTCCGTCCCACCGGCGCGGGCGAGGTGAAGAAGAAGCTCGATCGCCGCTCGCTGCTGCAGGAGTCCGAGGAGCTCGCGAGGCGGGCGCGCGGTGTGGCCAGAAGCGCGGGGCGGCCGGCGATGGAGGCGCGCAAGTCCGAGCTGCTCACGCGAACGCAGGCGCCCGACTTCTGGGACGATCCGGAGACGGCGGCGCGCGTGCTGCGCGACTTCCGAACGGTGGAGGCGCAGCTCCGCGAGCTCGATCGCGTCGTCGGCGCGTGCGAGTTCGCGCGGAAGCTCGTGCGCGACGCGAAGGGCGAGCAGCACCTCGTCGGCGCCGCGCGAGCCGTGGAAGAGGTCGCGCGCGAGGTGCAGATTCTTGAAGCACAGGCCGCGTCCGGGCAGCCGGTGCGAGTGGACGACGCGCTGGTGGAGCTCGAAGCCGCGGCGGAGACGGAGGACGCGAGCGCGTGGGTGAAGGAGCTCGCGTGGATGTACCTCGGCTGGGCGCAGCGCAGAGGCTACGAGGCAGTGGCAATAGCGGAGGGCAGCTCGCCCGCGCGCGTGGTGCTGCGGGTCGGCGGGCCGGGAGTGCTCGGGTTTCTCGGGGGAGAAGCGGGGCTGCATCGCCGAGTGGACGACGAGAAGCGGACCGGCGCCTATGTCCGCGTTCGTCGCTGGCCGGACGGCGCGCCGGAAGCGCTGCAGCTCACCTCGCGCGAGGTTCGAAGGCGGCCGGGATCGTTCGTGGAGCGCATCGCCTCGGAAGCGTCCGCGCACGATGACGCGACGGGAAAAGCGATTGCGATCGCGGGCGCGGTGGGGCCCTCAGAGCTGGAGCACGTGGCGGCCGCGCTGCTCGATGGACCTCCGCAGCAGTCGGAGGTGCGGCGCTACTTCGTGGGCCGCGGCGCGCGCGTGGAAGATCCGCGCACCGGCGTCAGCACGCCTCGCGTGAAGGACGTGCTCCGGGGAGAGCTGGAGACGTTCATCGCCGGCTGGATGAGTCAGAAGGTGGAAGCGGGACGCTGACCTAAAACCCGCCGTCCGTCCCGACGCAGATGCCCGCGTCCCGGCTCGCGTTGAACGTGCACCAGCCGTTGCAGCAGTCCGAGTCGTCGTTGCAGACGGCGCCCTGCGCGATGCAGCAGAGCGATGCGGGTCCGCACGAGCCGCTGCAGCACTGATCGTTCTGCGAGCAGCCGTTGAGAATGGGCAGACACTCGCACTGGTTCGCGACGCCGGATGCGCCACAGCCGCCGTCCGTGCAGCCGCCGCAGTCCACGCCGGTCCGCGTGACGCCGCAGTTGTCGGTGCCGCTCGCCGTTCCGCACGCGAAGCCCTGACGCATGCAGAAGTCCTGATCCGTCTCCGGCGAGCACTCCACGCAAGCCTGTCCGTCGTCCGCCTCGACGCAGAGGAAGCCCGCGTCGCAGCCGCCGCAGTTGATGGTCCGGTGCTGTCCGCAGCGGTCGACGAGAGTCGGCGTGCCGCAGGTGATGTTGTGCTCCGCGCAGACCTGAATGCCGGTCTCGGGCGTGCAGCAGCTCCCCGCGTTGCAGGTCTGGCCGGAGCCGCAGCCGCCACACGAAATCGTCTTCGGCGGATTGCAGCCGTCGGAGAAGAAGAAGCTGCCGCAGCCGATGCCCGCGTCCGCGCAGACGGAGGCTTCGGGGATGGGCGTGCAGCCGCAGACGTTGGTCACGCCGCCGCCGCCGCAGCTCGCTTTTCCGGAGCAGGCGCCGCAGTCCAGCGTGCCGCCGCAACCGTCGCTCACCGTGCCGCAGTTCTTCCCGAGGAGATCGCACGTGAACGGCGTGCACGCGTCGGTCGAGGTGCTCGCCTGAGGCGAGACGCAGAACCCTTCCTGGCACACGAGCGGCTCGGGGCACTTGCCGTCGTTGCACGCGTACACCGCATCGTCAGCGACGGTCGCCGAGCGGCACGCGATGACGGCGATGGACAAAATTGCAGCGGAGAGGAGGAAGCGGGGCAGTCGTCCCTGCATGGGAGTGGAATCCTAAGCGAGACCCTCGTTGCGCCCGATGAAGTGAGATGTCGGACGCGCTGCTACCCCGGCGAGATAGTGGCAGCTACCCATTCGCAGAAGGGCGGGGACAGGTGACGATGGGGGTCCGAATGATCCAACTGCTCCTCGCGATCGCGCTCAGCCAGGCGCCCGCCACGACGTCCGTAGGGAATCCGGCAGTGAATCCGGCCGTGAATCCGGCAGTGAAGTCGGATGCGAATCCGGATGCGAAGCCGGAAACGACGCCGGAGCTGGCACCTCTCGTGACACCCGCCGCTGAGACGCCTGCTGCGGCCGAGCCCGTCGCCGCGCAGCCGGTGGCGATTGTCTCCGCGAGCAACCGCGCGCTGATGTCGGCCGAGCTCACCGCGGCGGTTGACGCGCAGGTACGCGCGGCGATCGCCGCCAGTGGAATAAAATTGCAGTCGGAAGACGAGACGAAGGCGACGCTCAGGGGCCGCGATCCTCGAGCGTGTGAGTCGAATCAGACCTGCCTCGGCCTCCTCGCACAGACCTTGCTCACCCCCGTGCTCGTCCGAGTGGAGGGAAGCCTCGTTGGGCAGGACGTCGCCGTGCTCCTGCAGGGCATCGCCGCGTCCGACGGAACGGTGGTCGCGGAGCACAGCTTCGTGGTCCCGCAGCCCGCGCTGAACGGAGGGCTCAAGGATCAGGTCGCGCCCTTCAACATGAAGCTCGCCGAGGCGCTCAAGTCGGAGCCGCCGGTGAAGATGCCGGACGCGCCGAAGCAGGTGGTGCTGCAGCCGCCGCCCCCGGTTGAACATCCGATCGTTCAAGCGCCGGTGGAGCAGCGTCCGTCGCGGCTGCCCGCGGTCGCGACCGGCATTGCGACGATCGCTGCCGCCGCGGTGGCGATCGTCTTCACCGCGAACGCAGTGTCAGACCAGAACTGTCTCAACGGCCCGCCGGTGAGCGGTCACCCGACCGTGTGCGTGGCGCAGGGCGAGGCGTCGGCGCTTCAATCCAGAGCGAACAGCGGCTTCACCGTCGGCGCGAGCGCAGGCGGCCTCGCGATCGTCCTCGGCGCAGCGACCGGATACCTCTGGACGCACGCGCAGAACTAGCGCGCGAAGATCTTCTTCTCCGCTTCGCGAACGTTCCGGCTCACGCGCTTCCGGTCATCCGGGCTGCTCGCACTCTGCGCCTGATGTTTGAGCTGCGCGAGCATGGCGCGCGCGAGAGACGGCGAGACGGTGAGCTTCTGCGGGCTCGCCTGCGCGCGCTTCTCCATCCGGGTGATGTCGCCGAGCAGTGCAACCCGCGTGGGCCCTGAATCCTTTGGCTCCGTCTTCGTGAGCTTCGCGGTGTTGTCGGTGCCGCCGAGATCGGGCGGAGGGTCGACCTTCTTCGGCGGCTCTTCCTGTTTCTCCGGAAGCTGCTTCTGCGTTTCGACCTTCTCGGGCTCGACCTTCGTCGGCAGCGCGACGGTGCCCGTGACCGCGACCGCATCCTGCAGCGGCTGAACTTCGGGAACGGAGGCGTGCCGCTTGTACGCGATCAGCGCCGCCGCGCCCGCGCAGAGAACGAACGAGCCCAATGCGAGCGCCGGCCACGGAGATCGCTTGCGGGGCACCAGCGGCGCGAGCTTCTCCGTCCCACGCGCAGCTTCGGGCCCCGTCGCCGTGGACTCACCCTGAACGACGATCGACGGACTGCTGATCGAAGGAACCTCGGCGTCGGCCGGGATCGACTTCTCTGACGCTCGCGCTCCCGACTTCGGAGCCGAGCGCGCGCCGCTGCTGCTCATCGCCATGCGCGGCGCCGTGGCGTCTCCGATGTCCCCGGTCGAAGCAGCTCGCGACGTGCCGTTGGGAATCGACCGCGGACCGGTGCTCGGGCGTGTCGGAGCGTCGGCCGCTGAAGCGCCGCGCGCTGCAGAATTCCCGGTGCTCGCGCGCGGCGGGGCGTCGCGCGGTCCAGAACTCCCGGCGCTCGGTCGCGAAGGGGAAGCAGGAGTTGCAGCGTCACCGACGACGGTGGACGTGCTCGCCATCGCGCGCTTGATGCGGTTCAGCTCTCGCCGCACGTGCTCGGTGGTCGCGGGGCGCTTTCCCGGGTCCTTCTCCAGAAGCTGCATCACCAGCGCCTCTAAGTCCGCCGGGATCCCGCCGATCATCGTCGACGGCCGGGGCGGAGGCGTCTGGACCTGATGGATCATGTACTCGAACGCGGACTGCGCCTCGAACGGCAGCCTGCCCGTGAGCAATTCGAACGCGATGATCCCGACCGAATACAGGTCCGACTGCGCCGTCACGCCATCCGCGCGCGCCTGCTCGGGGGCCATGTACTCCGGCGTGCCGACGACGAGGTTCGCCTGCGTGAGCGCTCGGCCCTTGTGGGTCTCGCCGTGCTTGGCGAGTCCGAAGTCGAGGATCTTGAGGTACTTGCTCCCGTTCGATTCGGAGACGACGAAGATGTTACTCGGCTTGAGATCGCGGTGAATGATCCCGGCGCCGTGGCCCGCTCCCAGCGCGGAGCAGATCTCGTCCACGAACCCAATCACTTCCAGCGGCGTGAGCGGCCCACGCCGATGCAGCACCACGTCCATCGGCTCGCCGGCGAGCAGCTCCATGACGACGTAGTGACGTCCGTCGGGCAGCTTGCCGAAGTTGAAGATGTCGATGATCCCGCGGTGCCGGATCGCGTTCACCGCGCGCGCCTCGGCGAGGAGCCGGCTGACCTGGTTCTCGTCGCTCGCGACCTCGGGGCGGAGGACCTTGATCGCGACCTTCTTGCCGATGAGCGGCTGTTCGCCGGCGTAGACGATGCCCATCGCGCCGCGGCCCAGCTGCTTGCCGATCACGTAGTCGCCGAGCGTGGAGCCCACCAGCGGATCTGCCTTCTCATCCTCGGCAGCAGCCGGTGCCATCATCGCAGGGTCGAAGAACGTCGCGTCTTCCGAGCTCGCGCGCCGCGTGGCGGTGTTCTCAGTCCAGGCGGCGTCGTCGCCGGTCGGATTGAAGACCTGAAGCTTCGTGCCATCGAAAGGGCACTCGGTGGCGTCCGCGGGCAGCTGCCGTGCGCACTTCGGACATGTGGGGGACGCCGCCATCGAGGGAGGCGCACATTATCAAGAGAGCGCGCGGCCCGCCTGAGCGGTTGCTCGGCGAGGCCTGTCGCTCAGTTGGCGAACTTCTTCTCGCGCATCTTCCAGGCGATCCGCGTCGCCATCGACATCACCGACACTTGCGGATTCACGCCGAGGCTCGACGGCAAAATGCTCCCGTCGACGATGAAGAGCTCCTTCACGTCCCAGCTCTCACCATCCGGATTCACCACGGAATTGCCGGGCGAGATCCCCATCCGGCACGTCCCGAGCGGATGCTGCTACTCGCACTCGAGGAGCTTTCTCGGGAAGCGTTC
>JBJMQN010000592.1:0-3276 GCA_045802665.1 Myxococcaceae bacterium
GGTGCTCGAAGACTTCAAGCGCCTCAACGCCACCGTCGGCGCGGATGATCGCCGCCGGCTCGACGCTCACGCGACAGAGATCCGGAACCTCGAGAAGCGGCTCGCGAACGTGCCGCCTCAATCCGCGAACTGCCGCGCGCCGAATCTGCCGCAGGCGATCGACTACAAGGATCCGGCGAACTACGCGCAGGTCAGCCAGCTGCAGATGGATCTTCTGGTGATGTCGCTCCAGTGCGATCTCATCCGCGTCGCGACGTTTGAATGGTCCCAGTCGGCGAGCCACGTCGTCTTCACCTGGCTGGGCCTGAGCACCGAGCACCACGAGCTCTCGCATCGTCCGGACAACGACGCCGCGGCCGTCGACGCGCTGGCGCGGATCCACACCTGGTACTCGCAGCAGTTCGCCTATCTGCTCTCGAAGCTGGATTCGGTGCAGGAGGGCGACGCGACGCTGCTCGACAACTCACTGCTGCTCTGGGGGAACGAGCTCGGCAAGGGCAACGATCACGCGCTCACGTCGGTGCCGTTCGTGCTCGCGGGCAAGGCGGGCGGGTCGCTCAACACGGGCCGGTTCCTGCAGACGAATCACGCCGCGCACAACGATGTGCTGCTCTCGTGTCTGCACCTGATGGACGTGCCGGACGCGACGTTCGGCAACCCGGGGCTCACCTCGGGGCCGCTCTCAGGTCTGTAGAAGCGACTGGATCATGTCGGTCACCGGCGGGATGAGCGCGATCGCCATTCCGAACAAGAGCAGCCGCTCGCTCGAGTAGGGCCGCGAGGTCCGCTTCATCTCCAGCAGCGCAATGAAGAAGAAATAGAGCGCGATCGTCTCCAGCGCTCCGCCGAAGAGCGGCACGTAGGCCCTCGCTCCCGGCGCTGACGGCGCGAACAGGTGCGCGGCCTCCAGCGTCTTGCGCGTGGCGTAGAGAAGACAGGCGACCACGCCCACGCCGAAGACGATTCGCGATTCGGGAACTGGCTGCTCGGGCTTCGGTTGATCCAAGCCTTCGAGCCGCCAGTGCCGCCGAAGCATTCCGTACGCCCCGAGCGCCAGGCCGCCCACCACCAGCGCCATGAGGAACGGCGCAGGTTCGAAGCGGACGCGCGAGAGCAGCCTGCCATCCGGCAACTTCTCGGCTGCGATGGAGATGAGCGGCACCTGCTCGTTCGGCTCGAGGATCTTCGGCGTGAGCGACAGCACCAGCGCCCAGAGCGCGGTTCCCAGTGCAGCCGTCAGCACCAGCGCCACCGCTCGCAGCCAGAGCCGCTCATCCGGTGGCAGCTGAGTGCGGTCCAGCCACGGCAACGCGTGCTCCAGCGCTCGTTGAAACTCCGTCATCGTGGCGAAGCGGTCCGCCGGGTTCTCGGCCATCGCCTTCCGCACGAGCTGCGCGAGCCCCGACGGCAGCTCGGAGACTTCGCCCACCGGCGCCCTGCCCGTCACCAGCGATCGAATCAGCGCGCCCACGCCGTAGACGTCCATCCGCGGATCCGGCGCGGCGCCCTTCAACACCTCCGGCGCCATGAAGCCCTGCGATCCCACCGCCACGTCGGACTTCGTGACCGTGTGACCGCGATGCTCCGGCGCCATCAGCCGAGCGATCCCGAAGTCCGTCACCTTCACCGTCCCGTCCGCCGATCGGAGGACGTTCTCCGGCTTGATGTCGCGGTGGATGACGCCCTTGCCGTGCGCGTACGAGAGAGCGCGCGCCACGTCGATCGCGATCTTCACCGCCGCGTCCGGAAGCATCGGCGAGGCGCGGCTCACCGGTCCGCCCTCGACGAGCTCCATCACGAGGTACGCCTCGCCGTCCTCCTGGCCGGATCTTCGCGTGCGGACGATGTTCGGGTGATCGAGCAGCGAGAGCGCCTTCGCCTCGCGTTCGAAGCGCGCCCTCACCTCGGGATCCTTCGCGAGCTCGGGCGCGAGGAACTTCACCGCGACAGCTTCTCCGGTCGCGACGTCGGTGGCGCGAAACACGGAGCCCATGCCGCCGCGGCCGAGCTCGTCCTCGAGCAGCAGTCCCGCGAACGGCGCCACCTCGCGCGAGAGCAGACACTTCGCGCAGACGCCGTTCACCAACGCCGCGCCGCAGCGATCGCAGACGGTCACGGGCTCAGCACCCGAAGCAGCTCATTGAGCTCCTGCTCGGCATCTGCGTCTGACTCCACCGTGTCGGAGATCTCCTCGGTGACGAGCTCACGAAACCGTCCGCGCGCTCGGTGCAGAAACGCCTTGAGCTGCGGCAATGACATCCCGTGCTCCTGCGCGACGTCGCGGTAGGAGGGCTGAGGGCCCGGCGTGAAGAACTGCCGCACCACCGGCCACGGGCCTTTGCGCTCTCCGGAGGTGAACTCGGATTCCAGCCGCGCGAGCGCCTTGTCCATCACCGCCTGCGCCCACTGCTGTTCGAACGCGACGTCGGGCGAGGTGCCATCGGCGATGAGGCGTTCGGCGGTCTCCAGCTCCAACGGCACGAGGGCCGCGTCTCCTCCTCGCTTCTTCGCAGTCGCCCGTTCGTGCTCGTTTGCGAGGTAGTTCGCCGCCATCGTTTTCAAATACGCACGCAGCCGTCCCTTCGACGGGTTCACCTTGTCGATCACGTCGCGCTCCATCAGCAGCACGAGCACATCCTGAACCCCGTCCTGCGCGCCGGTCGCATCCAGGCCCTTGTGCCGGAGGTAGACGTAGAGCGGGCGCCAGTAGACGCGCATCAGCTCGGACAGAGCTCGCCGCCGGGCTTCAGGGGAAGCCTGTGCGGATCGGATCAGCGTCCACCGCGTCGAAGGAAACGAGCCGCTCACGATGACCGAAGCTAGCTCGGCTCACGTTTCGAGAAAGACCTTCGTTGGTGTGGACATGTCCGCTCCGTCCGCCCGCGCCGCTGACCTGAGTTCGGACAGCGCGGTGCGCAAAGTGAGCGGAATCACGTGTGGCATCCGCGCTGCACAGTGCCGTCCTCGCGTCGTACAGATTCGAAGCGGAGGAAGCAGATGCGCCTTTGCGCACAGGTCGTGTCGCTCGCGGTGTTGGCACTCGCCGCGTGCACCGATCCCAACGATCCCAAAACCTTCGGCACGCTCAAGGTCGCGCTGCAGGGGAGCCCCAAAGGCGGCGGCAACACCGACAAGGTCGTCGTCACGCTGGTGAAGGTCACGGCCCACTCCGAGTCCGCGGGCTGGGTGACGCTCTCGACCGACAAGCAGACCGTGGATCTGTTGAACCTCGCCGCGGAGGGACTTCCGCTTGGGAGCTCGAAGCTGCCGGCGGGA
>JBJMQN010000593.1:0-5173 GCA_045802665.1 Myxococcaceae bacterium
ACGCTTTCTCTTCCGTCTCCGCCGGCTCTTCCGGCGCCGCCGCGACGAGCTCCGCGTCGTTCGCTTCCGCTTCCGTCGACACGTCTGACTTCATCTCGTCGTCGGACAGAAAGCCGATCGGCTTGCCGTCGCGGTTGTAGAACCGGACCGCTTTCTCGGAGAGCGGCAGCAGCAGCTCGGCGGTCTCGCGCGTGACGAGGCTGTGCTCGATGGAGCCGGGCTCGGGGCGTTCGACCACGGCGAGCTTTCCTTCTTCGAGGAGCTTCTGCTGTCCCTCGGTCATCTCCAGCCTTCGCAGCTTTCCCTTGCGGGTCATGAAGTGGAACTTCACTTCGCCCGCTTCGACCGGCGCTTCGCCCGCGCGGACGATCTCGCGAATCTTCTTGTCGAGCTCGAGCTGCTTGAGAGCTTCCAGCCGCTGAAACGCCTTGGAGCCGGGCAGCGCCAACGGCGGCAGCTTCGGGATCGGCGCCTCGCGAGCGGGTGGGCGAGCGGCCGCACCCGACGGACGCGCGGCGGGCTGGCCACGTGGGACGTTGTCGCGCCGCTGCTCTCGGGCGCGCTTGGCCTCCTCGGCCTTCCGCTGCTTCTCGGCCTCCGCCGCCTCCGTCTGCTCTTTGGAGACCAGGCCGGCCTTCAACAACTTGTCGCGCAGGTTCTGCATGAGGGGTGCGGCTTTATGTCCACGACCGTGAGCGCCGCAAGCCTCACCTTGCCCGGGGTGTGCTCGTCCCTTAACTTCCGCGCTCCTTGAAGAACGCTCTTCGACTTCTCGCCATCGTCTTGTTCGTCGCCGGCTGCACCGACTCCGTCGACAAGGCCGCCAAGAAGCGGATCTTCTCCCCCGAAGATCCGCCGCAGGCCATCGCCGCTGCCTCCGAGAAGCTCGCGCCCGAGGACGTCGCGGACAACGCGCGCGTCGCCCGGCGCATCCTCGGCATGAGCGCCGCGGAAGCGATTGAGCGCATCGGCGCGCACACGTTCACCGCCTCGGTCACGTTCGAATGGTTGAACGGCGATCGCAACGTGAAGCTCAACGAGTCCCGCACGCTCGTGTCCGGCGCGGGCGGCGTCTCCGGTGACTTCCACGGAACGCTGGAGAACTCGCGCGATCAGGGCTTCGAGGTGATGCGCGTGGGCACGGCCGTGTTCGCGAAGAACCGCTACGGGAAGTTCCGCGAACGAAAGCGCGACCGGGGCATGGCTGAGCGCGCGCGCGAGCAGTTGCACGGCGTGATCGCGGAGTTCGACTCGCTCTTCAAAGGTAGAATGAAATTGCAGCCGCAGGGGACGGCCACTTACGACGGGCGCACGGTGTGGAAGTACGTCGCGTCGCTCGGGCCCGAGATGCCGAAGAACGACAAGGCGCTCCCGCCTCCGCCCGCCGCGAAGAATGGCGGCGACGAGGACACGCAGCTTCGTCAGCAATTCTTCGAGAAGAGCGTGCCGAAGAGCATCAGCGGCGAGGTGCTGGTGGACGCGGAGAAGTCGGTGGTCCTCAAGGCGCGGCTGGATGGGACGATGACCGCGCCGTCGGACGCGGGCACGGACGCGGTGCTGCGGATGACCGTCGATGCGGCGGTCACGAAGATTGGCGTGGACCCGAACCTCAAAGCGCCGCCGGATTTTCTGAAGGACGAGGACAAGCCAAAAGGCATCGCGGATGCGCTCGAGCGTTTCGGCATCGTCAAGAAGGCCGACGGCGGCACCAGCGCTGGCGAGCCTGCTGAGGACGAGGACGAGGCGAAGTAGGGCGTCGCGCGGGTCGAGCGCGAGTTAGAGCTGCTCGGTGTGCTCGGACAGGTGCGCGAAGACAGGCCCCGGGCCGCTCTCCACCGCCATCTCCAGTGGCCTGCCCGCGACCGCTTCGAACTCCACCGGTCGGAGCGGGCCAGCGATGAGCAGCCGACCAGCCGCGGGCTCCGGACTTCGCCTGCCACCGCCGTCGCGCTCCTACCTGACAGTGTTGTCAGCCGGCCGTGGCCGAAACCGATCCGCTGCTGCTGAAAATGCCTTATCCGCCGACCACTTAGAATTCGGCCGCGACCTTGCAGTCAGTACCCGCATGAGTCGGCACGCCTTGTCCCTGTCACTGATGGTCCTGGTGATGGCGTCCACCGCGAAAGCGGAGGACACACGGAGTCTGGGTGTGACGGTCTCGCCGGTCGGGGCGTACGTCGCGAGCAACACCGTTCGCGGCGTCGCTTCCGGCTACTCGGCCTCCGTCGGCTGGGAGTTCTACAAAGCGCCCGCGAGCATCTCGGTCGCGGGGCACGTGGGCACGAGCAGCATCCTCACCGACGCGACGCCGCTCTCGGTGCGCTGGACGCCTCGCGCCAGAGAGAGAATTCGTCCGTACCTGGGCGTGGGCCCGAGCTTCGTCGTCGCGCACGACGGGCTCGATGAATCTCAGGGCGGGCGGTCACTGCTTCGGATGGGCGCGGAGTTGAGCGGCGGCGTGTCGGCGGATCTGAACGACTTCGTGTTCGCGCAGCTCGAGGCCCGCTACCAGTCCTTCTCGGTGACGGCGTACGTGTTCTCGCCGGAGCGCCAGGACCTCATTTCGGCGACGGTTGGAATCGGCTTCCGGCTTTGACCGGCGGCCGAGCCTGGGGCGCCAACTGCCCCGAATCAGGGTGGTTTTCAGGCCTGTAGCAGAATGTTGGGCCGAAAAATTGACCGACCCCCTTCGCTCTCTACACTGCCCACCAGTTGCGGCTTTGCCGCGTCTGACAAGAACGGTTGTTCAGCAGTCGAACGAGCGAGGAAAAGCACGATGGAGCGCAAGGGCGGAAGCAGCACGGCGGTGGTGACGAAGGAGGCGGTGAAGGCGTCGCTGTCGAAGGTCCGGACGCTGGGATCGCAAGAGGAGCAGGTCGTTCGGATGCGCCACGGCGCGACCGTGGATCCGAAGTCGCCGCTGCCGCGAGCAGCCGGTGACAACGAGGAGCTCCAGGACGAGCTGCTGCTCATCGAGATGCAGCTGATGCGCGCGTGGAAAGCGCGGCTCGCACAGCAGAAGGGCAATCAGCTTCAGGCCGCGGCCGTGAAGCCGGAGAGCTCGCCGACGAAGAACAAGATCGTCCGGGCGCTGCGGAAGAAGCGCTGAGCGTCTCTCACATCACCCGAATCAAGCGCTGACCGGCGTCCGCGAGTCTGAGCTCCGCGCCGGTCAGCGTTTTAGCGAGTGACGCCGCGTCTTCCCGCTGGCCCTGGCTGGAGAGGTTCTTCAGCCAGGTTCCCGCCGCGGGGTTTCGCCAGTAGTCCTCGTTGAAGCGGTTCTGCAGCACTTCGTGGAAGCGCGCCTCCAGCGCCCACGCTCGCAGGTACCTCGCGGCGTAGAGCTGCGGATCCACGTCGTAGAGAAAGAAGCCGCGCTCGACTCCGACGAAGAGCGCGTGCGTGAGCCGCTCTTCGTACTCCTCCGCGACGGCATCCGAGGGTCCGCGCTCGTACAGCGACAGCTCGTACGACAACTTCGCGCAGTAGCGGCGGAGCAGGACGAGGTTGTTGAACGCGGCCACGCGCGCCGAGTCCGACGCGACGGAGGAGGGCAGCCGCAGGTAGCGCTTCAGCCAGCCTTCATCGAGGAGAAAGTGATCGAACAGCGACGCGTTCGCTTCGATCACCGACGGATCTCCGAGCCGCCGCTCCTCCACGGGCGCCCGGCGATTGATGTTGGCGAGGTGCAGCGCGTGCCCGTACTCGTGCAGGAGCGAGAAGTAGTCGTCGATTCCGCCGAGCGGCCGCACCACCAGCCGGATGTCGTCTGGCACCCGGAGATCGGCGACGAACGCGCGCGAGCTCTTGCCGGGACGATCGTCGAGATCGAGCTGGATGCGTCCCTCCGCGTTCGGGTGAAACCCCATGTCGCCGAGGCAGCGCGTGACCGCGTGGAAGAGATCCTCTCTGCGAAAATGCGGGAACAGCCACGGTGCGACGGACGCTCTCAGGATGTCGTGCCGCCGGGCATTTCCGGACGGCAGCGGCCGAAGCTGCGGATCGAGCTTCTTGAGCACGTAGCCCAGCACGTCGCGGTACGCGTCCTCGGTCTGCTTCAGCACCCCTTCTGCCTCGGCGGCCAGCGCCTTCGCGGAGAAGCCCGAGAGCTCGTCGCGCAATTGCAGATAGGAGCCCGCCTTCAACGTCTCGGCGGTCCGGAACGCGGCCTCGCGCCGATGGATGTAGGGCCCGCGCTGCTCGTTCAGAAATTTTCCGAGCGCAAGCTCCAGCTCCGCGCGCCGCTGCCGGCTGTCCTCGGTGGTGAGCTGCGCCAGCGCATCGCGAAACGGGATGTGCTGGTTCTGCACGAGCACGGTCGCCTGTCCCTCCGTGCGCGCGATCGCTTCGATGGCCTCGGCGGAGAGTCCCTCCTCCACCTGGCCTGCGATGAACTCGAGCAGCATGCGCATCCGCCGCCGCTCCTGCTCGTCGGTGGAGCGCTTCTCGGCGGCTTCGCGGATCGCGAGATAGCTCTCGGCGCGTGACAGCTCGGAGAAGGAGGCGTAGAGGCGCTCGGCCGGAAATTGGGACGAGAGGCCGGCGCCGTACCGGTATTGCAGCGAGCCCAGCTCGAACAGAAACGAGTCGAGCCTGTCTCGCAGCGCATGGACCGAAAGTTCCATCGAGCTCCAAAAATAGCAGCCGCCCACGCCGCCCGCCGCACCCACGCACGATGAAGCGAAAGAGTTTTCAGGCGGAGACGAATGCGCCGCTGGGCGAGCTGGTGAAGGGCACGCTCGGGGAGGAGCTCGTCGCGCTCATCTCACGCGGCGCGGTGTACGTGGATGGACGGAGAACGCGGGACGCCGCCGCACCTGTGCGAAAGGGTCAGACGGTGATGGCCGTCGTCGAGGAGGCTGGCGTCGCCGCCAATGCGCCCGCTGAGGCGCTGCCGCCACTGCGGATTCTGTTCGAGGACCGCGACGTGATCGCCGTCGACAAACCGGCGGGCGTCACCGCACAGCCCACGCCGTCGCGAGCGGGTGAGAGCCTCGTCGATCAGGTGACGGCCCATCTGGGGCGCGACGCGGGAATGGTCCACCGGCTGGATCGCGAGACGTCCGGCATCACCATCTTCGGAAAATCGAAGGACGCAACCTCCGCGGTCGCCGAAGCCTTCCGTCATCGCAAGGCCGAGAAGCGATACCTCGCGGTCACGGGTCCGGGGATG
>JBJMQN010000594.1:0-3434 GCA_045802665.1 Myxococcaceae bacterium
CCGGGACGTCGGGGCGGCGGGTGTTTCCGGAGGCGGTTCGGCCGGCGATGGATAGGCGGATGCGCTCCAGCTGCTCGCGCACGATCTCCGCGGACTGGGGCCGGTCGTCCGCGGACTTGGCCATCATCGACATGATCAGTCGATCCAGCGTGGCCGGGATCGTCGGCTCCACCCTCGCCGCGGACGGCACCGGCAGCTCCACATGCTTCTTCACCAGCTCATACGGCGTGTTCGCTTCGAACGGCGGCTTGCCGGTCATGGAGATGAACATCACCACGCCCAGCGCGTAGAGGTCCGTGAGCGGCCCCACCGGTTGCGCTCGGGCCTGCTCCGGGGCGACGAAGCCGGGCGTGCCCATGAAGCGCGTCAGCACCGTCTGCGCCACCAGACCATCCGGCGCGTAGCTCTGCTTGGCGATGCCGAAGTCGAGGACCTTCGCGTAGGTCTTGCCGTGCTCCTCCACCACGAAGATGTTCGACGGCTTGATGTCGCGGTGAATGACGCCGGCCTTGTGCGCGGCCGCCAGCGCAGACAGGACCTCCTCGAACAGCGGGAGCGCTTCGGACAGCGGCAGCTTCCCGCGCTTGAGCAGCATGTCCTCCAGCGACTTGCCGTGCAGGTACTCCATCACCACGCAGTGCCGCCCGTCGGGCAGCCGCGCGAAGTTGAAGATGTCCACGATTCCGCGGTGCCGGATGGCGTTCACCACCCGAGCCTCGGAGAGCAGGCGCTGGACCTGCTGCGGATCGCTCGCGGCTTCGGGCTTGAGGACCTTGATCGCCACCGGCGCGCCAATGAGCGGCTGCACGCCCCGGTAAACCATGCCCATCCCGCCCACGCCGATCTGCGTCTGGATCACGTAGTCGCCGACCTTCTGGCCAATCAGCGGATCCGAGGAGCCGGCCGTGGGCGGCTCGAGCTGCGGCAGCGACGGGGAGCTCGTCTTTCTCACCGACGGAGCGCCCGGCGTCGAAGGCGCGATGCGCGGCGCCACGTGCGCGGACATCGGCGTCACGCCCGGCTGCGACTCCATGGGAATGCCGGGGATCCGCTTCATCGCCTGGACCGACGGCTGAAGGGAGATCTTCGGCACCCGGAGGCTGGAGGCGTCCACCTGCTCGGTGCGCGGCTCCTCGTCCAGCATCGGCGCCTGGGCGACCTGAGTCTTGCCCGCGTTCGTGTCGCCGACCCCCGGCGGCCCGCCCACCGAACGCGTGATCGTGTCCTCTTCGTCCGTGGGGCGCTGGTGCACGCCCGGGCGCGGGGTTCCGTCGCGCGGACACAGCGTCTCGGCTGGTCCGAACGGGATTCCGCACTTTGGGCACACAGCGCCGGGCATCCAACACGAGTCGACACGGCGGGCCCGCAATGGTCAAGAATCGCGAGCCCGCATTCGACGTCGTGATTAAGTTCTGGGCCGCACCATCCATGTCCCACGTGCAGGTCAACCGAGGCTTCGAGTCGCGCGCGGAAGGTTTCCCGAGGACCGTCCGCATCTACACCCCGGACGCGTACGACCACGATCCGCTCCGCCGCTTCCCCGTGCTGTACATGATGGACGGGCAGAACGTGTTCGCCCACCACGAGTCCGCCGTCTACGACACCTGGTGCGCCAATCAGGTGCTGGACCGGCTGGTGTTCGAGGGCGCGCTGGAGCCGTGGCTGATCGTCGCCGTGGACTCCGGCGCGGGGCGGATGGAGGACTACTCGCCCTTTCCCAACGCGAAGACCCGCGTCGCCGGTCGCGGAGACCGCTACGCGCGGTTTCTCTGCGAAGAGCTCAAGCCCTGGGTGGACCGGACGTACCGGACGAGGCCCGAACCCAACTGGACGGGCGTCATGGGAAGCTCGCTCGGGGGACTCATCTCGCTGTACCTGGGGCTCTCGCGTCCGGAGATCTTCGGGCGGGTAGGCGCGCTGTCACCCACCGTGATGTGGGGCGGCAACGCGCTGTTCAAGGAGTGGAAGAGCCACTCGCGGCTGTGGTCGCGCATCTACCTCGACGCGGGGCTGTCGGAGTTCATCCACGTGGACGGGCAGCCGCTCGACTACGGGCAGCTCACGCGCGACTTCTATTTTCACCTGAAAGAGCTGGGGTACGAGGACCACGAGCTGTTCCTCGTGCTCGAGCCCGGCGGTGCGCACCACGAGAAGGACTGGCACCGGCGGCTGCCGCTCGCGTTCCGGTGGCTGCTCGGCTGAGTCGGCCTTAAGCCGGCTCCTGAATCCAGCGGATGTCCGCGCGCATGTCCTCTTCGCGCTCATGCCGCGTGAGGAACATCTCGTCCCCCATCGCGGCGGCGAAGAGCGGCGGAAGATCGCGCGCCCAGATGAGGTTCTCGCCGAGGTGCGCCTTCACCTCTTCGCGGCTGCGCTTGTACTTCCGGTCGAAGTGTCTCGCGACGTGGCAGACGTGGTAGCGCGGCGGCTTGAGCCAGTCGCCTCCGCCCTTGCCGGCGACCATCGACGCGTAGATCCGGTAGACGTCCGAATCGACCGAGTAGTTCATCATGTCGGTCATGAATCCGCCGGGCGGCCGCAGGTTCGCCTCGAGCACCACGTACTCGTCGTCATCGGTGCGGAAGAACTCGAGGTGGAACCAGCGCTCGCGCAGCCCGAGCGCCGACACCGTCTTCTTCCCGAGCGCCTCCAGCTTCGGCGGGATGCTCCTCATCGACCAGAACGCGATGTCGAGCTTGTCCGAGACGGTCTCCATCACGCCGTCTGAATACTCGTGCGACATCGCGAAGATGACCTTCCCCTCGCGGTCCACCATGCCGTCGTAGGTGACGATCTTCCCGAGCTGAAACCGCTGCACGATGAAGTCCGGCCGAGCGGGATCGAACCGCTGGTCCACCTCCGCGTCCGACAGGATCTTGAACGCGTCCACCGACCCCACGCCCACCGCGGGCTTGAGCACCAGGGGATAGCCGTGCTTCTTCGCGAACGCCTTCACGACTTCGGCGGAGGTCGCCCGTTCGGTGGGGATGGTGGGGATCTTCGCAGCCTCGAACAGCTGGAACAGGCCCCACTTCGATCGCTTGAGCCGCGTGTCCGAGGCCGTCATCCCGTCCACGCCGAAGTGGTGGCGCAGCTCCGCGTCTATCTGCAGCCAGAACTCGTTCAGCGACTCGATCCGGTCCATCTTCCCGTGCTTCCACGTCAGATAGCCGGTCGCGCGGATCATCGCGTCCAGGTCTGAGAGGTTCGGGACGAAGTAGTACTCGGTGAGCTTGTCCCGGAGCTCCCACGGAAGCGACTCTGCCGGGCTGTCGCCGATGCCGAGGACCTTGATCCCCGCCTCCTTCAGCGCGCTCGCGAAGTGCACGTAGTGCGGGGGGAAGTGCGGTGAGAGGAACAGAAAGTTCATGGCGTGTTCGGATTTCTCTTACGCGAACCTACAGCCCTCGCGCAGCAGTTGCCTGTTTCCGGCG
>JBJMQN010000595.1:0-5932 GCA_045802665.1 Myxococcaceae bacterium
GGACGAGGCGACCAGAGTGCTGTCCGGGTTGTCGATCTCCACCCGCGCGCCGGTGAGGCTGGAGAGGTGGCTCGCGAGCGAAGCGTCCAGCAGCACGCCGCCCACGACCCAGATCTTCACCTCGCCGTAGTCCATGTCGCGGGCGGTGACGAGCGCCGGAACCTTCCGCAGCCCCTTCTCGTCGCGGATCTCCACCAGCACCGGCACGGTCTCGCGATCGGTGCGGCGGGTGACGGCGAAGAGCGCCTCATCCGGATCGCCAAGTCGTGCCGGCAGATGGCCTGACGAGAGCGTGATGCCCTTCTTGTCGAACAGGGACAGGACGGTGAGGCCGCGGCTCTTCATCAGCCGTTCGCCCGCCGTCGCGGTCCTGCTGCCGCCGCCCTGATGGATCTCCTTCGCGACGTCTTCCAGCGCCACGGATTCGGAGAGCTCTTCGACCGAGCGGCGGACGTCCGCTCGGGTGCGATCGAGGACGGTCTCGGCGGCGTTGCTCGCGACCTGCACGTGCGTGTCGAGCTCCGTGGAGAGCGTGCGGCGGAGATCTCTGAGCGCCACGGGGACGACGAGCGACAGCGGCACGATGCTGAGCACTGCGAAGGCGAGCGCGAGCCGCGTGCGGAGTCTCATGGCGCGGGTGCTCCGAGGAACGTGTCCCCCAGCGTCGGGAGGCCCTGAGCGTCGAAGGCGAGGTTCTCGATCTCCGGTTTCGCCGTGACCGCGAGCCCCTGCGCGTAGAGCGGAATGATGGGCAGCGTGGGCAGCAGCGCATCCGCGCGGTCGCGCGTGCGGTTGTCCCGAGCGGCCTGGTCAGCGATGGAGCCAATCGTGGGCAGCTCCGTCGCGAGCAGCTCCCGTTTGCCCGCGAGATCCAGCGCGATGGCGAACGCAGGCGCGGGTGCGGGCGGCAGCAGCAGGCCCTGCAGCATGAAGTCGAAGTCGCCCGAGGCCCACTTGCTCCGCAGGACGGATCTGGGTGCGCCCTTGAGCGCGATGCGGTAGCCGCGATCGTGGAGCTTCACCTGAATGCGTTCCGCCACCGCTCGCTGATCCTCCGCGCCGCTGTCGTAGAGCAGGGTGAGCTCGGACGGTGGCGGCGCGCCGTTGGGGAAGACCGGATGTTGGGAGGAGCTCTGCGGCATCAGCGCCGGCGGAAGCAGCTGCGACATCACGACGGACGGCCCGCTGCGCACGAAGAAGCGGACGAGATCCGTTCGGTCCACCGCGGCTTCGAACGCGCCGCGGAAGCCGTTGCCGACGCGCGAAGGTTGATAGACGAGCCAGGTGCCGTAGAGCGCGGGGCCGGTGCGTGCGTCCGCCGTGGGCGCGCCGCCGAGGATCACCTGCGCCTGGTCCAGCGAGTACGCCTTCGCCGCGCCGCGCTCGTCCGTGTTCGTGAGCACCACGCGCTCGGGGTAGGGACGGCCTTCCGGATAGTTCAGGTTGAAGATGAAGACCCCGGGAGCGGTCGCCGGAAGGAACGGGCCGAGGCCGGCGGGGGAGTGGGGCGGTGTGACCGTGAGCGCAGGGTGGCAGAGCGACTTCTCGAGATCCGGCCACGGGAACGCGAGCGAGAGCTCGATCAGCGAGGGCGGGGTGATCGCCCCGGTCAGCTGTGTGCCGCCATTGCGGAGCGGGAAGAAGAGCGCGCGGTAGGGAGACGCCGTGCCCGGCGCGAGCAGCTTCGACCAAGCGTCCACCACGTGATGGACGTTGATCGACTGGCCGCCGGAGAAGCGGAGCCCCGGCTTGAGCGCGATGCGGAGCTGCGTGGGCGTGGAGTGGGACAGCGACGCCGCGAGCGTCGGCACGACCTGCCCGTTCCGATCGATCCGGCAGATGGGCTGCGCGGAGAGGGAGAGGACCGCCGCCTCGTTCGGCGTGTCGGAGAGAGTGGGATCCGCATCGGGTGCAGAGCCGATGACGGCCACGCGGACGATCCCGCCGAACCGCGCGCGAGATGCGGCGAACGCGGTGGCGGCGAGGAGGATTGCGAACACTGGAAGGGCGAGGCGCTTCATCGCGCGGACCTCGCAAGTGTCGTCCCGAGACTCGTGCGCGCATCGCGAACCAGGGGCATCCGCGAAGCCGTTCGATGCGGGTTCCCTGCGGCAGGAATGGGGTGCTGAGAGTTCGCGTCGCTTTTTTGGGCCTCGACCCCCCGAAAAGCGACGCCAAATCTCACCACCCCGGCAGCGGCTCCGGACTCCTCATGTGCCACGAGTCGCGACGAGTCGCGGGCTGAGGGGCGCGACGGGGTGCTTGGATCTCGGGCGATGTTTTGACCCCTCCGACCCCGAAAACATCGCCCGAATTCCAAGCACCCCTCCGCGATCGACGTCGCGGGGTGCGGCTGGCGACTCGTCGCGGTTTCGAGCCGGCTCGCAGCGCCAGTCCGTGCGCCCGCTGACCATCGTCCGGGGTGCCGCGACGGGTCGCCGGATCCAGCTCCACCGCCGCGCCGCTCCTCGCCGCCCATGTACGCGCGTCTCACGGCGCGGCCCTCCGGAACACTTGCAGCTCGGTGCTCCCATCCGGCATCCACACCGCGACGACGATCTCCTGCGGGCCGTCGCCATCGAGATCCGCGCCGGTGACCTGCAGCGCTCGGCCTTTTGGAATGAGTCCGTGAAAGCGCGGGTGACTCAGCGCATCCGGGCCGCTGGTCTGCGGGAGCGGGTGAACGATCAGCTCCTCCTGCGCGGGCGCGAACTCGGCGCTCGTCGTGATGAGCTCGGGCAGTCCATCTCCATCCACGTCCACCAGGGCGCTGCCCGCGCCCAATCCGCTCACGCGCGCCTCACGCCCCGGGCCGTTCGAGATGACCGCATTCCCGTCCGGCGCCACCGCGAGGAAGTACGCACCGGCCGTCGGCAAGGCGAACGGCGTCACCGTCGTGAAAGGACCACCCGACAGCTGCACGCTGCCTTCGCCCGCGAAGCTCGCCAACGCATTCGCCACCGTCATCCCGGGCTGCGGCTGAACGACCAGCGTCGTCTTCCCCGCCTGAAGCAGCGCGAGCTCTTCATTTCCCGGCAGCGCCCGGAGCCCACTGCGATCCCACCCCAGGGTCTCGCCCCGCGCTCGGCGGCTCGTCTGGTAACGAATTCGCAGCGGATTGTTGAGCACGGAGACGAACCCATAAGGCTCGCGGCACGGCGTCACCGACAACGGCAGCGCGCGCAGATCTCTCCGCGCGAGCAACTTCCCATCCGGCGAGTACACGAGCAGCTCATCTTCCGTGAGCGCGAGCAGCTCCGCCTTGTGATCGCCATCCAGATCGGCTGCCGTGAGCGCGGCAGTCCACGCCGGCACCCGCGCGACGGTGGACGGAGACATCCGCAGATCCGTCGTGGTCGGAAGCTGCGACGTCGGAATCGGTGTGGCGAGCAGCGTGAGCACATACGCGTCCGCGTCCACCGAACGCTCCAGCGCAGCGGCCGGCGACGCAGCACGACTCGGCGTCGTCCCCGACCAGAAGTTCACCCACGTGCCGAGCAGATCTCCGCGCGCGTGCACGAGCCCGTGCTCGAGGACGAGGTTCAGCCGCAAGAGCGATCTCGCGCCGCGATCCCGCGCCGTGCTCTCCGCATCCCGAAACGGCAACCCATCCAGCCCGACGCAGGACAGCTTCTTCAGCGACAGCTCCGCGCAGACCAGCGTGCCGAACGCAGACGAGAGCTCCGGCGACTCCGACCGCACGTGCAGTGCGACCGGGGGCTCCGCGTGCGCCTCCACCGCATCCATCGCGATCGCGGCGGCGAGCTGGCGCAGCGACGTCTGATCATTCTCCCGAGGTCGCGAAGGCGCGCTGGCGAGGAGCAGGAGCGCGACGCCCAGCGCTGCGATCACATTCCCCCCCGCGAGCTCTCCTTGAAGAAGTCCTCGGGGCGAACGCTGCCGGTCGGTGGCGCCTCCGTCGTCGGCTGCGTCCCGTCGAGGAACGGCTCTTCGCGCCCCGGCACCGAGTTGCCGGCGAGCAGCCCCGTCTCCGGATCAATCCGCACCACGGTCACGCCCGGCGGCGGTTCGAAGTCGTGCGGCGGCAGTCCGTCGTGGACCACCTTCATCGCCGACAGCCAGATGGGCAGCGCTGCCTTTCCGCCGGTCTCGCCCGCACCGAGCTGATCATGGTTGTCGAACCCGACCCACGCGGTGGCGACGTAGTCCGCCGTGTAGCCGCTGAACCACGCGTCGCGGAACTCGGAGGCGGTGCCGGTCTTGCCCGCCGCGGGACGGTTCAGCTCGCGAACGGCCATCGCCGTGCCCTGCTCGACGACGGAGCGCATCAGCGACGTGGTCACGTACGCCACCGGAGGCGGAATCCGCTCCTCGAACGCGGCCTGATGCTCCTCGAGGATCTTCCCAGACGCGTCCCGAACGCGGACCAGCAGAATCGGCTCCGCGTATTTTCCGCCGGACTGCAGCGTCGCATACGCGTTGGCCTCCTCCAGCGGACTCACCTCACCGGTGCCGAGCGCGAGCGTCAGGTTCTCCGGCAACGGCGAGCTGATGCCTGCCTTGCGCGCGAAGTCGATCACCACCTGCGGCGTGAGCGCTTCGATGAGCCGCACCGACACCGTGTTCTTCGAGAGCGTGATCGCCTGCCGCAGCGTCATCGGCCCGTCGAAGCCACCCTTCTCGTAGTTCTGCGGCTTCCACGTCTTGCCGGTGTACGGATCGCGGATCGCCTCGGGCGCGTCATTCACGATCGACGTCGTCACATAGCGCTGGCTGGCGATCGCGGCGCCGTAGAGGAACGGCTTGAAGGAGGAGCCGGGCTGGCGGTGAGCCTGCGTCGCTCGGTTGAAGGCGGAGGTGGTGAAGTCGTAGCCGCCGGTGAGCGCGAGCACGTGGCGGTCCTTCGGATCCACGATCACCAGCGCGGCCTGCGCGGCGGGGATCTGATCGAGCGTCGCCTCCAGCAGATTCGGCGCCGGGTTCAGCTTCGTCACTTTGACGCGAATGAGATCGCCAACCTTCAGCACATCCGAGATCCGCTGAGGCGGCGCGGAGACCTTTCCATTCTCGTCGCGGCGGCGCGCCCACCCGATCGTGTTGAACGAGATCTGCGCGGAGCGGCTGACCAGATCCACGATCGCGCGCTTGCCGCCATCGTCCACCTGCGTGACGACACCCGCCGTGCGCACGCCTTCCACGAGCGGCTTCACGCCCACCGCGCGAGCAATGACCTCGTCCTCGGTCGGCGGCGCTTCGTCTTCGGTGTTGAGCTCCGGCTTCTCCTCGGCGCCTTCCACTTCGGTCGCGGAGTCCACGCCCAGAGGCTTCGCGTTCTCGGCTGCAAGCGGCGGCCGCTTCTCGTCCTTGCCAGGAGGTCCGTGCTGCTCGGCGTGATCTTCCCTGGTGGCTGGACCGCCTTCTTCCGCGCGCTCAGAGGCGGCCAACAGCGCCGCTTTCTTCAAGTCGTCGATCCGGGTGAGCGGCGTGAGATCCGCGACGACGATCTCCTCGCCCTTGCGCTTGCCGATCTCCGCCATCCGCTTCTCGATCAGCGGACGAAGCTGCTTGAACTTCTCCGGCGGGACCTGCGCCATCGGCCCTCTGAATCCCTGCCTCCGGTCGAGCGCCTCCAGCCCCTCCTGCACCGCCTGATCCGCCGCGCCCTGGATCTTCGGATCCATCGCGATGTCGACCTTCAGCCCGCCGGACATCAGCGCCTCTTCGCCGTAGCGGGGGAGGAGCACCCGGCGGATCTCCTCGGCGTAGTACGCGCCCACCGGCGTCGGCGGACGAGGACCAATCACGATCGGCTTGTCGATCTCCTTCACGACGACGTCCGCGGGCGCGAAGCCGAGCAACGCCATCTGCTTGAGGACGTACGTCTGCCGCCGCTTCGCCTTCCCGATGCTGGTGACGGGGTTGATGCGTTCGGGGATCTGCACCGTGCCCGCGAGCACCGCCGCTTCCCCGA
>JBJMQN010000596.1:0-3550 GCA_045802665.1 Myxococcaceae bacterium
ACAGCCGCGGCCGCCGCCATCACGAAGATCCCGGTCGGGCTCCTCGGCGCTCCCGAATTTCCTCGCGCCGCACGCTCCACTCCCGCTCGGAAACGCTCCAGCGAGATCGCCTGCTCGAACCTCGCCTGCTCCTCTTCGATGCCGCGCAGCTTCGCTCTGCACGCAGCGCACTCGCCGGCGTGACGCTTCACTTCCTCCGCGTCAGTCCCCACCAGCTCGCCCGCGAACATGCGGCGCAGCGAAATCTCCGGCACGTGAAGCTCGCTCATGACCGGAGCTCCTGTCCGCTCTGCGCAGCGAAGGTCTCGAGCCGCTTGCGGATCGTCGGCACGCTCCTGCCGAGCGCCTGCGCGACCTCCTCCAGCGTCATCCCGTCCACGTGGTAATGCACCACCGCTCGCTGAGTCTCGAGGTCGAACTGGGCCAGCGCCTTGCGGATCGCATCCCGCGCCTCGAAGACCTGTGGCCCGCCGTGGCCTTCGCCTCGCGCCTCTTCGTCGCGCTGGAACACGCGCCGCCAGATGGCCCGGTCGCTGCGGAGCTGATTCAGGCAGTGGTGGGTGGCGATCTTCATGAGCCAGGTGAGTGGGGAGCTGTCGCTCCGGAAGGTGTCTTTGTGCGTGAGCGCCCGGGCGAATACGTCCTGCATGGCGTCCTCTGCGCGAGTCTTCTCTTTGAGGATGTACAGGCAGCGCCCGTACACGCTGCCGCCGTAGCGGCGGTACAGCTCCTCGAGTGAGAGGCCATCGCTCTGGGCGTCGTCCTGCTTACCGCCCTGAATGACCTGGAACGCGCGGCGACTCATCGAGCCTCAATCCTCGCCGCGCGCAGTGAAACCCACAAACGAACCGGCCCACGTCGCCTGCCTTGCGGAACAGGGAGCGTGGGCCGGGTGCGACATCTCGTCACCTCATCCGCTTACAGCGAGGAGTAATCCGCCGAGGTGAAGCTGCCGCAGTTGCCCGCCGCGTTCCCGTAGTTGAGCGAGGTGTCGGTCGGAGCCCACGAGACCGCCTCGAAGCGGGAGACGAAGTTCGCGTCCCAGCACTCGTTCACGGTCGCGGGCGTGCTGCCCACATCGCCGCCCGTCGCCTTGATGTCCGACCGGCCGAGGCCCGTGGACAGCCAGCGGCTCTTGATCGTCATGTGCTCGATCAGCGAGCGCGCCGGATCCGAGTCGATGTTCTTGTCGATGCTGAACTCGAACTCGCCGTCCTGGCCGGACCGCTCCAGGTACTTGTAGTTCGCAGACGAGATGATGTTGCCCGTGTCCTGATCCTTCACGTTGGTGAAGCCCACGGTGATCGTGGTGTCCGCGCCCGGCTGCAGCCGGCCGTAGGTGAAGGACGCCTGGCCCACGTTGTTGTCGTGTTCGGGCAGCGTGGCGGACTTGTCCCAGTCGATGCTGAACGTGCCGTTGCCGAAGTGCTCCAGCTTGTTGCCCTGCGCATCCAGGGCCGGATGGTGCGTGCCGGAGAGGATCGTCACGAACGCGGTGTCCGGATCGTTCTTCGCCTTGCCCTCGAGCTTGTAGCTGTACTCGGTGTCAGAGACCTTGGTGACCTCGAGCTTCCAGCTGTTCGGCGAGAGCGCCTCGGTGTGAGGACCCCAGACGGCGGTGTTGCCGCTCACGGAGGTCGCCGGGTAGTCGGTGATCCGCTTCACGAGATCGAGCACAAATCCGGTGCCGCCGTTCACGCTCACGGTCACGCCGCGGGTGAGCTTGTAGAAGTCCGAGGTCTGCCCCTCGAGCGCCTGACGGCTCGTGCCGAGGTTCTCCGCCTCCAGCGCCGCGCCCGCCTTCGCCGGCACGTTCATCTTCACGTCGTCAGTGCCCGGCAGGCCCGACTTGAACTCGTCACCTTTGTTCGCACCGCAGGCGGCAAAGACCATCGCCGCTGCGAGAATCGTCAGTCGCTTCATGGTGTGTCCCTCTCCTTGGGTTTGGCCGCGCTTCCGACCGGCGCGCACCGCATCGTTTCGGGCTTATGGACACAGGCCCAGCGAAAAACAGAAAAGGCCCTCGTACGATTCACCAAGTGCCCGTGAGCACGGCAGAAATCAGGTCGAAATTCGCCTGTGCATTTGTGTGGGCAGGTGTCAGCAACGTTGGCAGGGGGCGGCCGTAACGGCGGATCGCGGAGGGCCGAGAATGTGGGCATAGCAGCGCACTTTCTCCCGGAGCCTCACATGTCCCGCATCCTCTACACGAACAACCCCAGCGCCTACGTGAACCAGATCCTGGACCGCGTCGCCGGCAAGCCCGAGTTCGGTGACAGCTGGGCGAACAAGAAGATGCGGATCTCGGATGTGCCTGCGGATCTGCGCAAGGTCGTCTCCGCGATGGTGCACGGCAAGGACACCTTCCAGACCTCGGAGCTCGAGCGGAACCTCGACGCGGCGGACTACGCCCTCACCCAGTCTGATCGCGGCATCTTCGGCGCCGGCGGCATCCTCAACACCGGCCTCGGCGGCGGCAACGGCATCATCTCCGCGCGCGAACAGAAGCACGCGATGAAGAAGAACGAGTTCGTGAAGCCCGTGCTCGATTACATCTTCGAGACGGACGGCCGGTGAACCGAAGGCAGTCCCTCACCCGAGCCCGACGTACCTCCACGATGAGGTACCGTCGGGCTCAATGCGTTCCGCGATAGCAGCGATCCTCCTCTTCGCCACCGCCGCCAGAGCCGACATCGCCCCGATGCCGTTTTCGGGAGCCGCCGAGCTGCGTCCGCTCCCGGGCTCCGACGCGAGCAACCTCAAGATGTCGCGCGAAGACATCGCGATCACGCTCCACGACGGCTACGCGCTGATCGACGGAACGTTCGAGATGTCGAACGAAGGGACCGAGAAGACGATCAAGGTCGGCTTCCCGGGCGCCGGCGTCTACGTGCGAGGCAACAAAGCGCACCGGCCGCTGATCAACTTTCAAGCGTGGGTCGACGGAAAGCCCGTCTCCACGAAGGCGGAGACGAAGACGATCTCGTCGATGAAAGGTCCACCGGGACGCCAGTACGCGAAACACCGCGACGAGACCTGGCACGCTTTCGACGCGAAGTTCCCGGCGAAGAAGACCACGAAGATCCGCGTTCGTTACGCGGTCCTCGCCGACGTGAACAAGGGAGACAGCTGGAGCTCGGACGAGCTCTTCACCGAGGGGGATGTGAACTACGTGCTCGCGACCGGAGCGCGCTGGAGTGGATCGATCGGCGAGGCGGTGCTGACGATTCGCGCCGCGGACAAACTCTCGCTCGATTCGGTCCGCATTCGCGACGGTCGAACGCCTCCGCTTCCCAAACGCACCGCCGGGGCCAAGCTGCAGCCCGCACTCCCGAGTTACGCAAAGCGCAACGGTGACGCGATCGTCCTCACGCGGAAAACGCTCGAGCCGACCGAGGACGACAACATCGAGATCGTGTTTCCGCTCGCGACGCCGAGGCCGGATTCGACGGTTGCGCCGGAGCTTTGGAAGCCGGTCGAGGAGGCCGCGACGGCGGCGAGCAAGTAGGGCCGAGCTACTGGGTCCGCACCTCGAGGCGTCCCAGGATCG
>JBJMQN010000597.1:0-4334 GCA_045802665.1 Myxococcaceae bacterium
CGCGCCGACCTCGGTGCGCCAGTCGCAGGTGAAAGCCGAGGCGTTCCAGGTCGCGTAGTCGTCCCACTCGAGCAGCTTCTCGGAGACGAACGCCCGAGCGACGGCCGGGATGTCTCCGCCGCCCTTCCAGTGATTCAGCATCCGCGAGACGGCGCCGTCGTCGGTCCGTTCGATCTGCTGAATGCCGCGCACGTTCGGCAGGTACGGAAGGAGCTCCACGAGCTTGTCCCGGTAGACCTCGAACACGCGCTGACGTGGGAAGGGAACTTCGACGGAGACCTCCAACTTCATGCACGGACCTCGTTGCGGTGGCCGTTGAGCGCCGCGGAGCGCGCCTGGTTCACACGGCGGATCTCACCCTGCGACAAATCGCCGTGGCTGAACGTGGGGGACAGACCGGGTGCGAGCAGCGACTGCGTGAGCTCGGAGGAGGGATAGAAGTTCACGTAGGACGGGTCCACCTTGCACGGCCCCGCGAGCGTCTTCTCCAGCACCATCGACGTGTACTGATCCAGCGAGCCCTCGCGCGTGTTGCCGTTGAGAATCACCTCGTGGCCGAGCTGCTCCGCCGTCGAACGCACGCCCGCGATCGCGGACTGCAGCGGCGAGTACTGCTCGGTGGAGACGCCGTTCTCGGAGATGACGAACAGGCCTCTGTCCGTGTTGACGGCGAGCGACATGTTTCCCTGCGTGTGTCCCGGCGTGCGGATCAGCGCGACGCCGCGCCCGAGCCACAGGTCGTTCTCGATGAACATCACGCGCGACTCGTCGACGCCGGCCGTTCCGTTCGGGCAGTACCAGACGTACTGCATCGGGTGCAGGTCCTTCGTGATGTTCCATTCGGCGCGGTCGATGATGAGCTTCGCTCGCGGGAACACGCCGGGGATTCCGTCCGCGCCGATCCAGCCGCGCACGTCCTGAATGTGCAGGTGATCGAACGCGATGTAGTCCACGTCGTCGGGAGTGAGGCCGAGGCGCTCGAGGTGCTCCTGCACGGTCGCGTGCCGCGTAGACATCACCTTGTGCGAGAGGAAGTTGCCGTAGCGCGCTTTCAGGTTCGCGTAGAACGGCGTCTTCTCGTTGCGGTCCACATCCGACGGGTTGAAGAGCAGCGTGCGGAGCTGACCTTCCGGATCGATGAACTGCACCACGTTCATCCGGTTCGTCATCAGGATGTACGGCGCGGGAGAGAGCGCGGCGCCGCTGAACGCGAAGAGCGACGGGTAGGGGAGCGTGATCAGCGGGCAGGTGGAGAGCGCCTGCACCGTGCCGTCGTTGAGCATCTTCTCGCGGACGGAGAGCGCGGCGCGGCGGACTGCGCGGAGCTTTTCGCCATGCACGCTGTTGCGCCACGCTTCGGTGAGCTCCGGAAAAGTACGGAATGCCATGGGCTTCAAGACTCCTTGGATGGGTCGAACGCGGTCTTGACGGACTTGTACTTGCCGCGCTGGAGGTTCGCTTCGATCGCCTGTTCGTATTCGGAGAGCCCGAACACGTGCGTGACCATCTGCGAAGCGTCGGGGCCTTCGCCCTTGGCCAGCAGATCAATCACCACGTCGAATGTGTGCTGCTTCTTTCCGCGGTGCGCTTCTTCCCCGTAGACATACGAGCCCGCGATCGTCAGCTCGTTCTTCCAGACAGAAGTCCAGTCGAGGTCCTTCAAAACGCCCGCCGCGCCGATGAGGACGATGGTGCCGAACGCGCGCGTGTAGCGAAGCGCAGAAGTCAGCGAAGCCGCCGAGCCCACGCAATCGAACACCCGATGGAAGCCGCCCACCATCGCGGGAGGACCGATGATGGGTGAGTACACGCGGCCACCGACGCGCCGAGCGACCTCCTGAGCTTCGACCATCGGGTCTTTCGACGGACGCATCACCTCGTCTGCCCCGAGGCTCTTCGCGAGCTCGAGCTGGTAGTTCTCCACCGTGAGCAGCGTGACGTGGCACTTGTGCCCGAGCGCGCGGATTGCCCACAGCGTCGCGAACGCCACCGGCCCGCCGCCGATGATGAGGACGCGTTCGTCGGCGTGAGGCGGATGGTTCAACACCGCATGCGTGCTGACCGCGAGCGGCTCGATCAGCACGCCCGCCTTGTCGGAGATCTTCTCCGGAACTTCGTGGAGCTGGCTCGAGTGCGCGACGACCTCGGTGCCGATTCCGCCGGGAAGATCTTTCGAGAAGCCGATCATGAGCCCGGGAGACAGGCATCCCTCCGCGGTCCGTTCACAGCCGCTCTCGCGACCGGCCGCGCACTGAGCGCAGAGCTGTTCGAAGCCGCGGAGCTTGCAGGGCAGCAGCGGATTGATCGCGTAGCGCTGACCCGTCTGCTCATCGCGAGCGAGGATCTCGTGGCCCAGCACCGCCGGGAAGCTGTTGAACGGTTCGAGCTGCGGGCTCGCCTTGAAGAAGATCGTGGAGAGATCCGAACCACAGAGCCCGGTGAGGACCGGCTTGAGCCGCTGCCAGCCTTCGCCGGGGACTTTGGGTTCAGGCAGCTCGCGGAGAGAGAGGCACGATCCCTTGCCGTAGTGAACCTTCGGGAACATCCCGCCCACGCCCTTCGCGAGCGCGTACTTGGGGACGGAGAGATCGAAGACCAGGCCCTTCATGGAGGGCCGGTATAGCGGACCGCTCACCCGGCGCGAAGGGTTCGGCGCGGCGGAGGCAGTTCGGCGCTCAGTTCGAGTCAGTCGACTCGCTGTCGCCCTTCTGCTCCTCGTCGTCTTTCAGCGGAGTGACCTTGCGCCGGGGCGTCGGAGTCTCTTCCTCCTCGGCAGGAGGCGCCTTCACCTTCTTGCGAGGAGCGTCTTCCTCATCCGAGCCGCGCTGCTCGGAAGACTCCTCATCCTCGGCCGATTCCTTCGAGCCTTCGCCCACGATCGCGAAAGTCACGTTCGGAAAAAGAATGAATGCGTTACCGCCGCTGCGCGAAACCGCTGGCTCCGTGCCTGCGGCAGTGGAAGTTCCAAGCTCGGGAGTAATCGAGAACGCGAGCTCCGGCCGAATGCGCAGAGTCCCACTCTTGAACTCGTAGCCAACCGAAGCGAGCACGTTGTGAAGCGTGAACGTGGTCGACGTCTTCTGCTCCTGCCCCGACTGCCCGGTGGTGACGGACTGAGTGAACGACTCGAACTGATACCCGACGCCGCCATACGCGCCCGAGCCCGGGTGAAACACGAGGAATCGAGCACCGGCGAGGAGAATGAAATTGCTCTGGTAGGACGGAGGCCCATCCGTGCGAGCGGTCCCGTTGAACACCGTCGTGCCGCTCGCGCCCGTGTTCCAACCGATGCCGAGCTCCGGAAACAGGCTCAACACCACCTGCCGATCGTAGAGCGCGATCTTGAGGCCCGGCTGAACGCCCGCCGGCGACGCATGAAAGTTCAGATTGAAAGTCCGAGTGAGCCCGAACGCGACGTTCGCCTCCGCCGCCGGAAACGTGAGCCCGGAGCTGGTCTGGTAGCTCGTGACCGTGTTGTTGCCAGCAGCCGTGACCTCGGGAGCATTCGTCTGCGTCTGCCACGTGAAGCCGCCGGAGACCGCGACCTCGTGAGTGCCGCCCTTGAGCGGAGCGGCCGTGAGTCCCGTCCCGAGGGAGCGGGGAACCACACAGCCGGTGGCGACGAGAACTGCGAGCACGAGCGCGGATCTCATTGGAGCGAGTCCAGCACAAACGCGCCGAGGTCCGCGCCTGAATTCCGCGCGGCGACTTCGACTAGACTCGAAAGCTCGCTGCGACGCGCGCGGCACGAGGCAATGGCGCAGTGTCGATCGAACAACCAGAGACGATCGACGCAATTGGGATCGAAACAGGCACCGGCCTGGTCGTTCTGACGCTCATCGATCCGTTCGACTGGTCGTCACCCGAAACGCACTTGCAGATGCTGCAGGCGAAGCTCAACACCTATCTGCGGTACGAGGAGCGCGGCGACCTGTATCTTAGATACCCCGACGCGAAAGGCAGACGCGTCGTCTTTCACCTCGTCGCGCGGCACGCGATTCCCTCGGAGGTGTCGGGCTTTTTCGACAAAGTGCGCAGTGCGCTGCGAAAAGCGACGATTGAGTTTCGCGTCTCGCACTGAGCGCGGACATTGCCGTCCCGCTCGGCTAGTTTGCTCGCGCGCTCATGGCCCGCGACGACGACACGCTCAACACCGAGAGCATCCCTGAAGAAGTCCGCGTAGAGGCGAGCCTTCGCCCTCGTTCGTTCGATGAGTACGTCGGCCAGTCCGTCGTCGTCGACAAGCTGAAGATCTACGTGAAGGCGGTGAAGGCGCGGAAGGAGGCGCTCGATCACTGTTTGTTCTCGGGGCCTCCGGGGCTTGGAAAGACTTC
>JBJMQN010000598.1:0-2821 GCA_045802665.1 Myxococcaceae bacterium
CGCCGAGGTGTCCGATCTGGCAGGTGAGAAGGGCGAGCTCACCGCGAAGGCCGCCGGCACCACCGACATCACCGCGACGCTCTACGGCCTCACCGCGACCTTCCAGATCGAGGTCTCCGCTGCGACCGTGCAGTGGCTGGAGCTCTCGGTGCCGGGGACGCAGGTCGCGAAGAACACGCAGGCGCAGCTCCGTGCGACCGCCGCCATGTCCGATGGCTCTCGCGTCGACCTGACGCCCAGTGCGGTCTGGTACGTGGACGACGCGACCGTCGGTGACGTCGCCGCCGGTGCACTGTCCGCGAAGATCCCCGGCGTCGTGACCGTGACGGCGGTGGTTGAGAACTTCGGCACGTCCGCGCAGATCACCGTCAGCGACGCGAACCTCACGGCCATCGCCCTGAATCCGCTGCCGTCCGCGCTCATCATTGGCTCGGCGGTCACCGAGGTCGTCACCGCATCGTTCGACGACGGCACTTCCCAGGACGTGACGGCGTTCGCGCAGCTCCAGAGCTCCGATGTGAACGTGGCGACGGTGTCCTCGTTCGCGGGGACCGAAGGCGTCATCGCCGCGGTGGGGCAGGGAAGCGCGGTCATCTCCGCGTCGTACAACGGACTCTCCACTTCGACCGCGGTCAACGTCGCGCCGTAGCGAAGCTCCTCCGCGCTTCCACTGAAATTCACGCGCCGTGCTCTCGAAGGGATCTCCGGATCCGCTCGTGGGCACGGCGCTTCCGCGTTCGCGCCGCGAAGTCGCCTCGAATAGCGCCACAGTGAGTCAGGGTGGGCGCGCAATGTTGAGTGGCGGGCCGGCGCCGGTTGCCGCGTGGAACCCGGGTTCCTACTTTCGCCCGGCCTCAGTGATTGCGGGTGCAGTGGTTGTTGGAACTGGGTTTGGGCGTGGAGGGGATGGGTTCCATGAGTTCGCGTGGCCTTTGGGCCTTGATGTTGGCGGCGTGCTGTCTGGTCGGCTGTGAAGATCGGCGCAGGCCCGCTCTGGCGGATGGCAGTCTGATGGTCGAGCCGGGAGAGCTCGACTTTGGACGTCTTCCGATCTTTCAGGCGAAGGAGCAGGTCGTTCGTCTGGAGAACTTCGGCCGCGGCAGGCTGGTCATCGAAGACGCGTGGGTCGAGAGCGAGGACGGCAGCTACACGACCTCGTTCGTCGAGGACGGTCCTCACAACCTCATCGCCGGTGGCGAGACGAATCTGAAGATCCGCTTCTCTCCGACGAAGGCCGGCTCCAAGCCCGCGACGCTGGTGGTGCGTTCGGAGGGGTCGCTCGCGCCGCTGTTCAAGCTGCCTATCAGTGGAGAGGCGCTGGACGTCGCGCTGAAGGTCGACACCGCGGAGCTCAACTTCGGCAAGATCGAGCTCGACTCGGAGAAGTCGCTCTACTTCAACTACACCAATCCGTCCGAGCTGCCGGTCGACGTGCAGCCGAAGCTCATTGGCGCGGATGCGGATGAGTTCACCGCGGAGTCGTTCACGCTGCAGCCCGGTGAGAGCCGCGCGACGGTCGTGAAGTTCACGCCAGTTCGCGTGGGCCAGAAGCGCGCGATCCTCGCCGTGGCCCCGTGCAAGGGCTGCCTCGATCAGCTCGTGAACCTCCGCGCCGAAGGCCTCGAGCAGGCGGTGGTCGCGATTCCGCCGGACGTGGACTTTGGCCAGGTGCCCATCGATCGCGACACGCAGAACGAAGCCCGGCTGAAGAACATCTCGACTGAGCCGATGGACTTGACCGGCATGGGTCTCACGCCGACGACCGACCCGTCGTTCACCGCGTCTGATGCGAACTTCCCGATCACGCTGCAGCCGAACGAAGAGCGCGGCTTCAAGATCACCTACAGCCCGGGCCACATGGGCGAGGCGATCGGCGGCTTCAAGGTCGACGTGAGCAGCAAGCGTCATCCGACCACCGACTTCCGCGTCCGAGCATACGGCGGCTCTCCGGAGCTTTGCGTCTCACCGAGCTCGTTCGACTTCGGCACCAAGCCTGTCGGCTCGCTCAACTCGGTCACGCTCACCGTGCGCAACTGCGGCAGCAACAACGGCTCGCCGCTGCACGTGGACGAGATCTACCTGACCGAAGCGCAGACCGGCGGCAGCAACGAGGACGAGTTCCACATCTCCGCGGTCACCCTGCCGAAGATCCTGAACGCCGGTGAAGAGTTCAAGATGAAGGTCTTCTTCGAGCCCAACCGAGCGGGCCCGGCCACCACCGTGCTCCACGTGAAGAGCACCGGCTTCCAGGCGTCGCATCAGACCTTCGCGTTCGGCGGCATCGCGGAGGCACACGATCCGTGCAACCTCGCGATCACTCCGGGCGCCGTGGATTTCGGAACGCTCCCGACGGGGCAGGGCGCGGTGCTCGGCGTGAAGATCGCCAACCTGGGGACGGACATCTGCCCCGTGAAGAACATCATGCTGGAGAACGACGGCGGCGGCGTGTTCTCGCTGCCGGGCGGCGCGATCGAAGGGCTGCTCATCGAACCGGGCAACTTCTTCTCGATGATGATCGCCTACAACCCGAAGCCTTCCGGCGGCAGCTCGTTCGGAACGCTGCACGTCGAGCAGCAGAACCCCGCGCAGCCCACCGTGCTGGTGCCGCTGACCGCGAACTCTCAGGCCTCGTGCCTCATCGCGACGCCGCCGTTCATCGACTTCGGAAACGCCCGGCCGGATTGTCCGCCGTCGCCGCTCCGGACGCGCGTGGAGAACAGCTGCGCGAACCCGGTGCTCGTGCGCGGCGTGCGGATTGGCGCTGGCACGACGGACGGTGAGTTCCAGATCAACTCGGTGAACCAGACGCCGGTCACGCTTC
>JBJMQN010000599.1:0-7144 GCA_045802665.1 Myxococcaceae bacterium
GTTGAGCCGCCCGCGACGATACGGCCGGCTTCGATGTTCTGAACGGCCGCTCTCGCGATCGCCCACGGCGCGATTCCCGGGTGCCGGTAGAAGCTTCCGTCTTCGGCGGCGAGGAAGGCGTTCTGGACGTTGTCCGGGAGATCGTCGAGCTTGATCGGCCGGCCTCGGCCGTCAGCGGTCGAGTGGAGCTCCCGGAGGAGCCCGCCCTGGCGATCGAGGATCCGGACGGAGGCGACGGGCTGGTAGCTGAGGAGCTCTTTCGGGAGCGGTTGGGCGAGCCAGGCGGCGAGCGCGCAGAGCAGCACCACGGCGATGGCCGCGGTGATTTTTGCTGCCCGTTTGAGGCGCCCTTTTGCCATGGCTCACTTCGCCGCGACGTTCTCCGGCAAGACGATCTCGAACGTTCCGCCCTCGCTGCGGCCGAACACTTCGGGCTCGTACATGAGCTCTCCGTGGGCGGGCTTGAGCAGGAACTTTCCGGGCGTGGTCGCTCTGGCCACGAACGAGGTGACGTGGATTCCGGGCGGCAGATGATCCGCGAAGATCACGACCTTCGAATCGCGCGTCTCGATGTGGTTGAACGGGCTCCAGAACGTGTACGCCCAGACGTCCGCGCGATCGCCTTCCTCTTCGTCGGCGCTGCCCGCGGCCTGATCTTCGTCGCTGTCGTAGTTGTAGTCGTGCGCGGGTCCCTCTTCGTCGGGGTTGCGCTTCACCGACGCCGTCGTCGCGAGCGACGTGTCCACCGGCTCCAGCCCCGCCGGCAGCGGGACCTCGAACGCGGCCCAGTGCCGCTCCTGATTGGTGGCGATGCGCACCCGGATGCGGACCAGATCTCCGGCGTAGAACTTCGTCGTCTGACCGCCGCCGGTGTACGGCTCGAACCAGCGCTGGACGAAGAGCCCCTGATCGAGCGGCGTCATCGGCATCTGCTTCGGCACGTACTTCATCGTCGCCGAGTAATAGAGGACGCCCGTCCCATCCTTCTTGAACGCGAGCTGCTGCTTGCCGGACGCCTTCAGGATGTCGTCGATGCTGACGGACTTCGCCTTCACCTCCATCGACCGGCCCTTGAACGCCTCGGTGACGAGCGGCGTGTCGCCCATCTTCACCGTCGCGTTGAAGTCCGGCGTGTCCTTCTCCTTGGTCCGCAGCACTTCCGTCAGCGCCATCAGCGAGAACGCCGCCTCCTGAGTAGAGCGCCACTTCCCATCGCCCTGCCGCACCTCGGTCAGGTAGTGCGCGATCTTCCCGACGTACGGGTGATCCGGCGCGATATCGGTGAGCGTCTCCAGCACCACGCCGGTGGTCCGCGTGTCGGAGTGGAACAGCGTCGCGTAGGTCTGCCCGTGCACCTCTTCGAAGTGGATGCCCTTCGCGGACTCCTTGGCGTTGTTCAGGATCTCGGTGAGCAGCGTCTTCGCCTTCGTCCGATCGCCGCCGCCGATGAACATCGCGTCCGCGAGCACCGCCTGGCTGAACAGCGGGAGGCTCTTCCGATCATTGAAGAACCTCTCGTACGTGGACGCCTTCGGGCGATGACTCCGAGCGAGCACGTACGCCGCGAACACCTGAGTCTCCTCCGGGCACACGAGCTCGCATGGTGAACAGCTCCCGCCGGCGACCTTCTCCACGAAGCCCTGCGCGCGCTGCAACATCTCCGGGTCCACGTCGAAGCCCACGTCCTTCGCCCTGGAGAGCGCGAGCGTGGCGTACGACGACGTCCAGCTGTCCGAACAGTACGAGCTGCTCCAGTAGCGGAAGCTGCCGTCGCCGTTCTGCAGCTTGGAGATCGAGCTCACCGTCGCCTGAATCACCTTGTCCGGATCCTTCTCGGACGTCACATCCAGCGGATCGAACAGGTACGTCTTGAACCACGCGTTCTCTTCCGCGAGCTGATCGAGCTTCTTCTGATCCGCCTGCGGCCACGGCATCCCGAACTGACCGGCCACTTCGCGCAGCGCGACGAACGGGATCAGCCGCGAGGACTGTTGCTCGAGACAGCCATACGGGTACTCGACGAGCTGCTGCATGCCCTCGTTGAAGTTCCCGAGCGACGTGGACGCGAGCGTCAGCTGCAGCCCGCCCATCCCCGGCTGAACGTCGTGCGGCGGGACGATGCCTTCGACGCTCTGGTCCCTCGTGTCGCCGTAGGTCGCGACGGTCTCCATCAGCGTGGGGAGCTCGACGGGGATCTTCTCCTGCACACCGTCCTCGTCCGCGCCCTTCTTCACCTTGAAGCGGAACGTCGCCGTGCCCGCGACATCCGCCGTGAACTGGAAGCGGACCTCCTTCGGACTGCCCTCCGCGATCTGGATCTTCTGCTCCGCCGGACCGAGCAGCCGCGCGCCCTGAACTTCCGCGTTCACCGTCGCTTCGCCCGAGCCCGCGCCATAGGCGTGCACGACGACCCCCGCCTCGAACACGTCGCCCACTCGAGCGAACCGTGGCAACGCCGGCAGCGCGAGGATCGGCTTGTTCACCTTGAAGCCGGTCTCTCCGCTCCCGAAGAGATCTCCCTGCGTGATCGCCACCGCCATCACGCGGAACTCGGTGAGGTTGTCGGGCAGCTTGAAGGTGATGGTCGTCGCTCCGTTGCTGTCCGTCTCCTGCGCGGGCGTGAAGAGCACCGTCGTCTTGAAGTTGCTGCGGAAGCCCTTGCCCTCTGACCCACCGCCGCCGCCGCCCTGCTCTTCGCCCTTCTCGCCGAAGCTCCGCCGACGCACGAGGTGAAGGAGCGGCTCACCGATGCGCACCGAGAGCGGACGCTCGGGGAACATGAGATCGATCGGGTCCGGCGTCTTGTAGTCGGTGAGGCGCAGCACCGCTTCGTCGACGACGTAGAGCGCGATCTCCGCCTGCGTCCCCTTCCCCGCCGCATCGGTGACGTTCACGTTCGCGGTGACCGTCTGGCCGGGCTGGTAGTCCGTCTTGTCGGTCTTCACGGCGACGGCGAGCCGCTTGGTCTTCTTCTCCACGTTGAGCTTCACGAGGCCAATGCGCGCGGACGGCCGCCCCGGATCCTCCCCGCTCTCGATGCCACCCTCTTTGACGCGCGGACGCATGATGATGATCGATGCGTAGACGTTCGGCACCATGGACTCGGTGATCGGAATGTCCGCGGTGATGGCGGAGCCCTTGAGGTCCATCGGCCTGCGCTCGAGCACGCCTTCGCGCTCCACGGTCAGCAGCGCCTTCGCAGCGGGATAAGGCGACTTGATCAGCACGTGCGCGACTTCGCCGACGTTGTACGAGGTCTTGTCCGTGAGGAGCTCGATGCGGTCCGTGTCGTTCCGCTGCCACGGCACCCAGCCGGGGCCGGTGATGTAGAGGCCGACGGATGATTGATGCTGGCGGTTCTGATCGTCTTTGACGCTCGCCCGAGCGATGTAGAAGCCCGGCCTGGTCGGCTTGAAGTTGCAGGGGACCGAGGTGTCGGCGGACGTCACGTTGCAGGTCGCGACCTTCTCTTCCACCGGCTCGGAGATCGTCGAGAAGCCGCCCGACGCGTCCTTCTTGCGCACGGACTTCCAGCTGCGCAGCACGACGTCGACGTCCGCTTTTCTGCCCGCGGTCTTCTTGCCATCCACGTTCACGACGAGCGTGTCGATCTTCACGTCCGTGTTCGTCTGCCCGAAGCCTATTGGCCCGCGGAGCCCGACGTAGAAGCTGGAGGGATGGACGGTGACCGTCGCTCGGCCGGCGACGCGCTGGCGGTTCACGTCTTCGACTTCGGACTCGACGGTGTACGTGTACGGCTTGCCGCCCGGCGTCTCGGTGTTGCCCGCCTGAATTGCCAGCGTGCCGTTCACATCCGACTGCCCTTCACCCGAGGCGAAGAAGCCGTTCTCGGGCTGCGGCTGGTTGTCGTCCCACCACCACGTCTCCTGCGCGAACGTGAAGTCCGGCGCCTCGGCCGTCGTGAAGGTCGTGGCCTCGCGCTGGCTGCTCCAGCGGACCTTCGCGTTCGCCATCGCGCCGCCGAACAGGTACCGCGCGAAGGACTTCGCGTTGAGCGCCTCGCCGGAGACGAGCTGTTTCTTCTCGGCCTCCACGTCGACTTTGAATTGCGGGGCTCGGTACTCCTCGACGCGGAAGCCGCCGTTGAAGTCGAGGCTCTTGCCGTCGACTTTCGCGGTGAGCTCGATCTGGAAGTAGCCGAGCGCCGCCTCTTTCGGGATCGCGATCTTCCCGTCGAAAGTCCCGTACTTCGACGCAGTGACGGTGCCGTTCGTCACCTTGTCGCCGCGTGAGTCCGTCACGGTGTAGCTGAACTGCGTGCCGGCCTTCGGCGCCTTGAGGTCGCCGACTTTCCGGTAGCGCGTCACGCCCTTGAAGAAGACGTCGTCGCCCGGGCGGTAGATGCCGCGATCGGTGAACACGAAGCCCACCGGCTCGGGCGAGGTGCCTTCCCAGCCTTGCGTGATGCCGAACTCGTAGGGCTCGACCCCGGAGGACCAGGTGTTCGCGGTGACGGAGACGTCGCCGTCCTTCTCCGCCGCGAGCATGAGATACGGGTACTCCCAGTTGTATTTCGTCTCGCTGCCGAGCTTGAGGTCCACCGCGCCGGGGAGATCCGCGAGGCCGTTGGCGTCCGTCTTGCCGGTCCAGATCTGGTTGCCGTTCACGTCCCAGATGCTGAGGTTCGCGTCGACGACGCCGTTGCCGTCCGACATGCGGGTGACCCAGACGACGCTCTTTTTGGGGCCCACTTTCAGGTGCGCGGCGAGGTCGGTGACCTGCGCCACGATGTGACCTTCGTTGTGGTACTCGAGCTCGGGCGAGTCCACGTCGATCATCACGAGCCCGCGCTTCTTGTCGTCGAGCACCGGATCCAGCGACAGCCCGTGCACGCGCGCCTGGTTCTTCGGGTACTTGAGCTCTTCGGTGCCGGTCCAGTCCGCCGCTCGCGTCACCGCCGGGTTGCGATCGTAGTAGCGCTGAGATTGCAGCTTCGCCATCTCGGAGAGCGACAGCTTCCAGAGCGAGACCTCGAGGTTCTGCACGTTCGCCACTTCGATCGGGAGCTTGCTGCCGGAGGCGAGCTCGATCAGCGCAGGCGAGCCGCCCGTCACGAGCGACGGATTGAGATCGTCCGTGCTGGTCTTCGCTCCAAACGCGGAGGTCGTCTGCTTGAACTCGTCGGTGACTCCGGCTGCGAGCTGCACGCTGTACTTCGTCCCCGGCTTGAACTTTCCGGGCAGCGTGAGCGACGGCATGTCGTTCTCGCCGTAGTAGTGATTCGGCGCGTAGGACTGCACCTCGTCCCAGTTCAGCTCGACGGCGGGCGTGATCTTGATGCGGGTCTTGACGGACTCCGGATCGATCTTGTTGCTGCTGTAGATGATGAGCGGTCCGTACGGGCAGCGGTCGTAGCCGTTCGGGCACATCTTGCCCTGAGTGATCTTGAGCGGGCCGTAGGTCCTCCAGCTGAGCGTCAGGTCCGCCGGCATCGGCAGCGGGCCCTGCTCTCCGTGGAGCTCCTTCTTGATCGTCAACACGATCGGCTTGTCCAACGGCAACGCCTGCTCCGGCTTCAGCACGTACCGCGTCTGCTGGTTCTTGAAGCCCTTCTCGTCGAAGTCCTGACGCGCGTAGAAGCGGCCTTCCTTCTTCGCGGCCTCTCGGGCTTTCTCCTCGGCGTCGCGGCGCTCTTCCGCGATCGACGCGCGGCTCACGATCGCGAGCTTCATCGGTTGACCGTCGACCGTGAGCGCCGTGTTCGCGAGCAGGTCCTCGTTCTTCACCGGCTGGTTGAAGAGCAGAGAGATCGTGTCGTCCGGCTTCATCCAGCGGTAGTTCCGCGTGGGCGAGACGTCCTGCACTTCGAGCGTCGGCGTCGAGAACGTGAACGTGTAGTCCTCGTCGAGCGTGGCGCCGTCGATCGATTTGAGGCCGTGGAAGATCGTGACTTTGAACTCGGTCGAGTACGGCACCTGCTTCGCCGGGACGAACTCCGCCGAGGCGGAGCCGAGCCACTTCCATTCGCCGTCGATCGCGGGCTCGATCTTTCCGATCGGGTGCTCGCGATCTTCTTTGCGCTGGTCCTCCACCATCGCGAGGCTCTTCACGGGCTTGGAGAAGGTGACCGAGGGACGCACCTCGCCTTTCACCTGACCGTTCGGACGGGCCGTGACGACCGCGAGCTTTCCGTCCGCTCCGGGGAGCTGCTCCTGCGAGATCTCCAGCTTCGGCGCGTCAGGCAGCGGCTTCAGATCGCGCGGGAGGTTCGCGTTCGGGTTGCCTTCGGGGTTCGTCACCACCGGCGCCGTGGGCTTCTTCTCCCCACAGGTGCAGGCCGAGACCATGACGAGGAGCGCTGCGAGCGTGAGCTTCCGCATAGGTTTTCCACGGAGGGCGCCAGTTCATGGCGCGTGCAGGTCGGGTTGTAGGCGAAGTGGAGTCGGATCGCAGCGGGTATGAGGCGCGTGAGCCACAGGGGTTGCGGCCTTGTGGGCGCGTCGGATCTGCCGCGGGCGTTCTCGGATTGCGTTCATCGGTACGGGCGGCAGTCGGCGCCCACTTCGGCGTCAACGCGATCTCCTTGCCGTTCCGGACATCACCTCTGGGCTTTTCATGGGTGCGAGTGACGCGAGTAACGATCGCCGCGCGCACCGCCACCCGCAGGTGCGGACCTATCGCTCCACCGGATTGGAACGTGGGATCACTCTCGAAAATTCGACCGCGCCCGCTCGATTTCGTTGTCGATTTCTGTTGACGGATTTATTGAACAAAATTGCGCGCCCTCGTCGGTCGCGATCGAACATCCGTCCTGATGCGCGTTTCGGGAGCCCCTGACGACGAGCGCGACCATTTCGTTTTCGCGAAGGAAACAGCCGTCGTTCTCCGCCCTATCGCAGCGCCAGAGCCCTCGAAAAGCGCCGTGCTACCAGAGAGGAATGAACCGACCTGACTTTTCCGCCGTCTCCGACGATGAGCTCAAACTCCGTCTCTCCGAACTGATCGGCACCGAGCGCCGCACCGTCGTTCAGTCCCTCTGGCACCTCGCGGAAATCGAGACGCGCAACCTTCACCTCGACGGGCCGCCGTCTCTCTTCGAGTACTGCACTCAAAAGCTCCGCCTCTCCAACGGCTGCGCCCACAACCGCACCCACGGGGCGAAACTTCTTCGCCGCTTCCCCGA
>JBJMQN010000600.1:0-3726 GCA_045802665.1 Myxococcaceae bacterium
ACGGGAGCTTCACCTTCTGCTTCTCGGCGAGGTCGAGGATCGTGGACAGCCGCATCGAGCCGTCGAGGTGGCAGTGGAGGTCCGTCTTCGGGAGCGCTCGGAGGAGCTCCTCTGTCACCTCCATCCCGGTGGGCGGCGTGATTGTGTACGCCGGGCGCCGTTCGGTGGAGTTGATCGCCTGCGCCTGTTCCTCGCCGCCCTCTTCGTGAATGGAAGCCATCCAGCGACTGTAGAGCCCGGAAAATCGGCCCCGCAAGAATGCAGCCCCACTGATTTTCAGCCGACGTCGTTCAGGCCTGTTGCAGTTGTCCACCACACGTAAAGAGGTGCGACAGATCCTCGAACGCGAGGGCTTTCACGTCTTGTCCGCCGCCAACGGTTACGAGGCCCTGGACGCCATCTCGCGCTGCAAGGGCCGCTGCATCGTCGTGCTGGACCTGCTGATGCCGAAGATGGACGGCTTTCAGTTCCTCACCGAGCAGCTCAAGCTCCCCGGCGGGCGCTGAAAATGAAAAGGGCGCCGCGGAACCAAATCCGCAGCGCCCTTCGTTGAAGCAGCTCAGAGGAAGCTGACTACTTCTTCATCTCGGTGCCCATGGTGCCGGCGCCGCCCGTGCCCTTCATCATGTCGCCCCAGCCGCCCTCGACCAGAACCTTGCCCATCCACTTGCCGTCCTTCTTCACGAGCGTGTGGGCGCTCTTCCACTTCATGTTGTCCTTGCCCATCTTCATCGACATGTCGGTGACGACCACGGCGAGGTTGTCGGACAGGAACGTGGTGGTGTCCTTCATCGTCGGCTTCGGCATGTCCTTGGGCATGCCCTTCATGCTCTCCGACATCGTCTTCATCCACTGATCCTTGTCCATCGTCGTGGACATGCCGTTACCAGCGGAGTTGTCGGTGATCATCGTGACCGGGAAGTCGAGCATGGACGCGCACTTGTCCATGTCACCGGAGCCCATGCTGGTCTCCATCGCCTTCATGAAGTCCTCCACGCCCTTCTTGTCCTCCTTGGTCACCTTCGGCGGCTTCCAGCCCATCCCGCCCTGGGCCATGTCGCCGCCCTTCATGTCGCCGCCCATCTTCGAGTCAGCGCCCATGTTGCCGCCCTTGGCGTCCTTCATCTGCGCGTTGCCCGTGGCGGGCGCCATCTTCTTGTCCGCCTGCGCGAACGCAACGGCACAGCTCAGCATCACGACTGCAGCGAAAGCCTTCTTCATGTGGTGTTCCCCCGAGGGAAAAAACGAGTTTGGGTTGATACGGCGGCGCGGACCCTACATCGGCGGATCAGCCGTACGAGTTCTGCGCGACCGAAATCGACTCTTCAGCGGATGCGCGTCCGTCATCACGGACGGCTCTTTTCAATATCGTTCAAGCCGGCTGCAGAAACCGAGCGACGACGCGCTTGAGTCCCACCGACTCGAACTTCACCGTGAGCTTCGCGTTCGGACCCTGGCCGTCGACGTCCACCACCTTGCCCACGCCGAACTGCGCATGGCGGACGCGCATCCCGCGGACTTCGCCGTCCTGTGAGTAGTCCGCGGACTGATCGTACGAGGTGCGTTCGTAGGAGACCGTCGCGCGCTGATCGAACTCGTCGCGCTTGCGCGTGAACGGCTGCGCGGGGCGGATGGGCTCGGGGACCTTCTCCATCCCGAACATCTCTCGCGGGACCTCGGAGAGAAAGCGCGAGGGCGGGTTGAAGCGAAGCTCGCCGAAGAGCGACCGCTGCTGCGCGAGCGAACAGAACAGCCGCTTCCGCGCGCGCGTGAACCCGACGTAGCAGAGCCGCCGCTCCTCGCTCATCTCTTCGGGATCCGCGTCCTCGGTGATCGCCCGGTTGTGAGGGAAGACGCCCTCCTCCATGCCTGTGAGGAACACCGCGTCGAACTCGAGCCCCTTCGCCGCGTGGAGCGTCATCAGTGCCACTCGGTCGGTGCCCACCTCCTGATCCGCGTCGCCGATGAGGCTTATCTGTTCGAGGAACGCCTCCAGCGGCGAGCGCGGCAGCTCCAGCGACTCGGGCACAGGCTCCGCCGGGCTCTCCGCGCGCTGCAGATCGAACTCCTCCGCCGCCCCTTTGAATTCGCCGAGGTTCTCCGCGCGTCCGTACGACTCATCCGTGCCTTCCGCGTTGAGCGCCTCCACGTAGCCGGTGAGCTCCAGCATCCGCTGCACCGCGATCGCCGCCGCGGGTGCGTTCGCTTCAGGCTGCAGCGCCTCGACCAGTGACCGGAACCCGTTGAGCCTTCGCACCGCGCCGGAGTTGAGCTGCGCGATCTGATCCAGCTCGAACAGCGTCTCGTAGACGGAGATGCCGCGGTGACCCGCGTGAGCGGTGAGCCGTTCGACGGTGGTGTCGCCGATGCCGCGCGCGGGCGTGTTGATCACCCGCAGCAGATCCGCGTCCGACTTCGGATTCACCATCAGCCGCAGGTACGCGGCCGCGTCTTTGATCTCCGCGCGCTCGTAGAACGACCGCCCGTTCACCAGCGTGTATGGGATGCGCGAGAGCCGCAGCGCCTCCTCCAGCACGCGGCTCTGCGCGTTGGTCCGGTAGAAGACCGCCATCGACTGATAGCCAATCAGCCCTTCGTTCGCGAGCCTGCGGATCCCGCGCACCACCTCGTCCGCTTCGCCGCGTTCGTCGCGCGCCGCGAGCAGGGTCAGCGTCTCTCCCCGAGGCCGGGCGCTCCACAGCTTCTTGCTCATCCGCCGCGGGTTGTTGCCGATCACCGCGTTCGCCGCGTCGAGGATGTTCTGGTCGGACCGGTAGTTCTGCTCCAGCTTCACCACGGTCGCGCCGGGATACTCCTTCGGAAACTGCAGGATGTTGTCCACGTCCGCGCCGCGCCACCGGTAGATGGACTGATCGTCGTCGCCCACCACCACGAGGTTCGGCGTGCGCTCGGGCGGCGCGAGGAGCTTGAGCAGCTGGTACTGGACCGGGTTCGTGTCCTGAAACTCGTCCACCATCACGTGGTGGAACCGGCGCTGGTAGTGATCGCGCACGTCCGCGTCGCGGCGTAAGAGATCCACCAGCAAGAGCAGCAGATCGCCGAAGTCCACCGCGTTCGCGGAGCGGAGCAGCCGTTCGTAGACCCGGTAGACCTTGCGCGCGGTGTTGCTCCGAAAATCATCCTGCCGGACGATCATCTGGTCCGCGGTGCGGCCCTGGTTCTTCTGCTCGTCGATGCGGTGGAGCAGCTCGCGCGGATTGATGGAGCCGGGATCCACCGAGGCCTCGCGCATCGCCCGCTTCACGACCTGAAGTTGATCGGCATCGTCGTAGATCACGAACGACTTGCTGAGCCCCACTTTCTCGGCTTCGCGCCGGAGCAGCATCGCCGCCGAGGAGTGGAACGTGGAGACCGCCAGCGAGTGCGCATGTATCCCGAGCAGCTTCTCCAGCCGCTCGCGCATCTCGCGCGCCGCTTTGTTGGTGAACGTGACGGCGAGGATCCGCCAGGGCTCGACTTTGCGCTCGAGCACCAGGTGCGCGACCCGGCGGGTGATCACCCTCGTCTTGCCGGAACCGGCGCCTGCCAGCACCAGCAGCGGACCATTACCGTGAAGGACCGCCTCGCTTTGCGGGGGATTCAGATCTTCTAGGAGCTTGTGCGGATCGTCTGCCAAGGCGGCGACCTTGTACCGCGAAGGCCGTGTCCATTGGCGCTTTGTCGGACGCTCATGGCTCGCACGCTGCCTACCTTGGAGACGAATGG
>JBJMQN010000601.1:0-13352 GCA_045802665.1 Myxococcaceae bacterium
CAGCTCCTTGTCGACGTGGCTCTTCACGTCGCTGCGCCCGACTTTCAGATCGCCGTAGACGAAGTCGACCAGCTCCTCGAACGAGAGCGACGGATCGAACTTGCGCTTCAGCACGACGATCGGCGCGTCATCCGAGAGCGCCTTCTTCGCCGAGTAGCTGATCCAGATTCCGTCGCGCTGATAGGTGTGGCCGCCGGAGACGAAGCGGTTGAGGCGCGGACGTTCGTTGAGCGCTCGCGTCGCCGCCCAGAGGAACACGTGGAAGACGCTGACCTTCTTGTCGGGCTTCCGGGCGTTGTGCGCGTCGATGAACTCAAGCGTGCGGGTGAGATCGATCTCCTGCTCGAAGTAGACGGACGACTCGTTCCGCCCTTTCATCAGGAACGGCATGATCCGCCGAGCGGGCGGGACATCCCTCGCGACGATTCCATCCGGCCGTTTGAAGAGCGGCATCGCTCACCCCACCTTCTCCACTTTCTCTCCCGGATCCGTGAGCGTCACTTTCACGGGCGGCGAGGTCACGACTTCAGTCGGGGAAGTGGGCAGCGTGTCGATCTTGTCGAAGTGCTCGAACGGGTGCTCGAACATGTCGTGGAAGGTCTTGCTGAGCACGCTCGCGTGGTAGCCGTCGATGAAGCGGTGATCGAACGAGGCGTTCACGTTCATCACCTTGCCCGGAACCACTTTTCCGTCGTCGACGACCGCCATGTCCTTCACCGCGCCCGGCGCCACGAAAATAGGCACGCGCGTGTACGGCACCAGCGGCACGTAGGCGGTGTCGAGCCCCAATGAGCCGACGTTCGTCACCGTCACCGCGCCGAATGCGTCCTTCGGCATCCCGAGCCCGGAGAGATCCAGGTTCAGCGTGTACATGAAGAACGCGAGCAGCTTGAGGAACACGTTCATGAAGATGAAGGGAATCGCCGCGATGGTCCCCTTCCCCTTCTCGAGCGACTGATCCTTCCGCTCGCGCACCCGCCTCACCGTCTGGTCCATCTCCTCCGCGATCTGGAAGAGCGACTTGGTGTCCGCGTTCTCGATCTTCGCGGCGGTGAGATCGACCTTGCCGTCGCCCTGATCCGTCTGCACGACGAGCACGGAGACCGTCACGCCTTTGCGCAGGTAGATCTTGTTGAAGCGGAGGATCGCGTTCGCGTCCGGGCAGCGGCGCAAGGCCTCCGCGCACGCCTTCACCACGAGGTGCGTGACCGTGAGCCGGACGCCGGTGCGCTGACGAAACTTCTCGATGTACTCGAGCGCCTTCTCCATCCGCAGCGAGAGCGTTCCGTAGACCGTTGGGTCGTACGTGGTGCTCCACGTGCCAATGGCGAGTTTGCGAAACGACGAAACCTTCTTCTTCGGTTCCAGCTGGAGATGGGGCACGAAACGACTGTACACGACACAGCCCGTGAGCCGAGACACCACCCACTTCGATCACCTCGCGCGCCTGCTGGAGCTGGAGCGGAGCGAGGAGCGGGCTCGGTTGGAGGAGCAGCGGCAGACGCTCTCTCTGGAGGATCGGCAGGCGAGAGGGCTCACGCTGCTGGACGTGGAGCCCGTGGAGGAGGACCTCGGCCTCGGCGGGCGGGTGCTGATCACCCTCGCGAAGGTCGATCGCGGGCATCTCCCCGTCCGCTTGAGTCCGGGCGAGCTCGTCGAGGTCCGGCCGCGCAAAGCGGAGGTGAAAGAGCCCGGCCGAGCGGTGGTCAGCCGCGTCACCTCCACGCGCGTGCAGCTCGCGTTCGATCGCAACCCGCCCAGCTTCATGGCTGAAGGGCGGCTGATGCTGGACGTGGTGCCGAACGACGTCTCGTTCGAACGAGCGACGAACGCGCTCAGGCGCATGGCCGCGCGCGAAAAAGGTCAGGAGCGGAGGACGCGCGAGCTGCTGCTCGGCAACGAACCGCCGCGCTTCGACAACAAGGTCTCGTTCGAGCCGTCGCGCGAGCTGAACCCCGAGCAGAAAGAGGCCGTGGAGCTCGCGCTTGCGGCGCAGGACTTCTTCCTCGTGCACGGGCCGCCGGGAACGGGAAAGAGCCACGTGCTGGCGGAGGTCGCGGTGCAGGCGGCGAAGGCAGGCGCTCGGATTCTGTGCACGGCGGCGTCGAACGCGGCGGTGGATCACCTGCTGGATCTCTGTCTGCGCTCGGGGCTCAGGTCGGTGCGCGTGGGCCATCCAGCGCGCGTGAGCCCGCTGCTTCAGGAGCACACGCTGGATCTGCTCGTGGAGGAGCATCCGGATCGGAAGATCTCGCGCGACCTCTTCGACGACGCGTTCGAGCTCCTCGGCTACGCGCGAAGGCAGCGCACGCAGGGACGTTCGCGGGAACGGTTCGCCAACGCGCGCGAGTCGAAGGCGGAGGCGCAGAAGCTGTTCGACGATGCGCGGCGGCTGGAGCGCAACGCGGTGTCTGCGATCCTCTCGAAGGCGCAGGTCATCTGCGCGACGTGCACTGCGCTCGATGGCGCGGCGATAGCGCACGAGGAGTTCGACCTCTGCCTCTTCGATGAGGCCACGCAGGCGACCGAGCCGGTCTCGATGATCCCCTATCTGCGATCCACGAAGGTGATCATGGCCGGAGATCCGCTCCAGCTCCCGCCCACGATTCTCTCGGAGAAGGCCGCGAAGGAAGGCCTCGGCGTCAGCCTGTTCGAACGGCTGCTGAAGGATCACGGCGACGGCGTGAAGCGGATGCTGAAGGAGCAGTACCGGATGAACGAACGGATCATGTCGTTCCCGTCGCAGAAGACGTACGGCGGAGAGCTGCGCGCGCATCCCTCCGTCGCTCACCGCGAGCTGAACGAGCTGCTCACGAAGAAGCTCGACGCGCCGCCGGTGCTCTTCCTCGACACCGCCGGAAAAGGCTTCGACGAGCAGCAGGAGGAGAGCTCGCAGAGTCTGTTCAACGAAGGCGAGGCGGCGCTGGTACGGGCACGCGTGGAGGAGCTGCAAGCGGCGGGGATGCCAACGCGTGAGCTCGCTGTGATCACGCCGTACGCAGCGCAGGCTCGATATCTGCGGGAGCGGATTCCGAACGAGGAGATCGAGGTCGACACGGTGGACGCGTTTCAGGGACGCGAGAAGGACGCGATCCTCGTCTCGTTCGTGCGGAGCAACCTGGAGCAGAAGCTCGGCTTCCTCACCGACTTGAGGCGCCTGAACGTGCTCCTCACCCGGCCGAGGAGGCACCTGTTCCTCGTTGGAGACTCCGCGACGCTGAGCTCGCATCCGTTCTACGCGGCGCTGCTGGAGCACGTGCAGAAGGACGAGGGCTATCGCTCGGCCTGGGAGTGGCCCGAGCCTTCGTGAAGGCGCAGCGGGTCTGCTAGGTTGCGTCCCCTTCGTCTCCCCGGGGAATCACCTTGAAACGGATCAGCCTTCTCGCTGTCGCAGCGCTCGTTCTCGCCTGCGGTGGCGGCAGCAACAACAACACGAACACCGGCACCGACGGAGGCGGCAACTGTCCCACCGGCCGCACCTCGTGCAACGGCGTGTGCGTCGACACGAGCAGCGATCCGACCAACTGCGGCACCTGCGGCTTCGGCTGTGGTCAGGGCACGGTCTGCTACAGCGGCCTCTGTCTCTCCTCGTGCGGAAACGGCCAGCTCCAGACGGACGAGCAGTGTGACGACGGCAACCGCCAGAACGGGGACGGCTGCTCGTCGAACTGCCAGAAAGAATCCGGCTACAGCTGCAGCGGCACTCCGTCCGTCTGCACCACCCGCTGCGGCGACGGCGTGAAGGCCCCGAGCGAAGGCTGCGACGACGGCAACACCTCCAACGGCGATGGCTGCAGCGGCACGTGCACCGTGGAAGCGGGTTTCGCCTGCGCCGGGGAGCCGTCCGTGTGCGCCACCAATTGCGGTGACGGCGTCATCGTGGGCAACGAGGTCTGCGACGATCACAACACCACCGCGGGCGACGGCTGCTCGCCCACCTGCACCGCCGAGCCGGGCTACTCGTGCAACGGCGCTCCGTCTGTCTGCCAGACCGTCTGCGGCGACGGACAGAAGGCGGGCACCGAGACCTGCGACGACAGCAACTCCTTCAGCGGCGATGGCTGCTCATCGTCGTGCGCAATCGAGACGGGCTACGCATGCACAGGCTCTCCGTCGGTCTGCGCTCCGGTCTGCGGCAACGGCCTCCGCAATGGGAGTGAGCAGTGCGACGACGGCAACACCAACAACGGCGACGGCTGCGACTCGTCCTGCAACAAGGAATCGGGCTGGAGCTGCAACAGCGCGCAGCCCAGCGTGTGCACCAGCACGTGCGGAGACGGTATCCGCGTAGGCCAGGAGCAGTGCGACGACGGAAACCTCTCCAACCTCGATGGATGCACGGCCTCCTGCTCGGTGAAGACCGGGTACGTCTGCAACACCGCGACTCCGAACGTCTGCAACACGGTCTGCGGCGACAGCATCCGGGCCGGCAACGAAGGCTGCGACGACGGCAATCCGAACTCGGGCGACGGATGCTCCGCGAGCTGCGCGGTGGAGACCGGCTACAGCTGCGATCTCAACTCCCCGAACGTCTGCACCACGAGCTGCGGCGACGGCATCAAGGCCGGCAGCGAAGCCTGCGACGATCGCAACGTCGTGAACGGCGACGGCTGCTCATCGAGCTGCGCGATCGAGAGCGGCTACACCTGCTCGGGCTCGCCCAGCGTGTGCGTCACTCAGTGCGGAAACGGCGTGAAGCAGGGCTCGGAGCAGTGCGACGACGGCAACACGAACAACGGCGACGGCTGCTCCTCCGCGTGCGTGAAGGAGACGGGCTTCAATTGCAACACCGCGACGCCGACAGTCTGCACCGCCATCTGCGGCGACGGACTCAGGCGCGGCACCGAGGCCTGCGACGATTTCAACCTCAACAACGGCGACGGCTGTTCCTCGAGCTGCACGGTCGAGTCCGGCTACAGCTGCAACACCGCCTCGCCCAGCGTCTGCGGGCCCACCTGCGGCGATGGGCAGAAGCTCGGAGCGGAGGCCTGCGACGACGGCAACACGAACAATGGCGACGGCTGCTCCTCGACGTGCACGCTGGAGACCGGGTTCACCTGCTCGACGACGGTCCCCACGACCTGCTCACCCAACTGCGGTGACGGGCTCAAGCGCGGCAACGAGGCCTGCGACGACTTCAACCTCGTCAACGGCGACGGCTGTTCCTCGAGCTGCACGGTCGAGCCGGGATACAGCTGCACCAACGCGTCTCCCTCCGTCTGCTCCATCCGCTGCGGCGACGGCATCAAGCATCCCTCGGAGGCGTGCGACGACGGCAACCTCGTGAACGGCGATTGCTGCTCGTCGAGCTGCACGCTGGAGCCGGGCTGTGAAGTCGAGCCCAACGACACGAACGCTCAGGCGAACACCTTCTCGTCGATTCAGCTCGGCGGAAAGGTGAAGGCGTTTCTGCGCAACGACGCGGGCACGTCGACGGACGTGGACGTCTTCAAGTTCAACCTCACGGGCGCGGTGAACACGCTGCTCGTGGAGACGCTGGACGGCGGCTCTGGCTCCAGCTGCTACAACGGCGAGATCGACACGCAGGTCCAGCTGCGGCTGCCGGACGGCGGGACGATCACGGACGAGAGCTCGGGCGATACGTACTGCGGCCTCATCTACGAGCGGAACCTCCCTGCCGGCACCTACTACGTCGCGTTCAGCCAGGGCACGGACACCACCAGCACGAACGCGGACTATTCGATCGGTGCCTCGGTCGGCGTCTGCGGCAACGGCGTCATCGAGCGCGGGGAAGGGTGTGACGACGGCAACCTCAACAACAACGACGGGTGCAACGCGACCTGCTCGTGGCCGAAGGAGATCGAGCCGAACAACAACGCGGACGGCGGCACTCCGATGGGGAGCGCGCTCTCCTCGCCGATCATCACGGGCGCGATTCAGCCGGGCACCGACGTGGACTGGTACACCTTCACCGTTCCGTACGTCGCGGACGTCTCGCTGGAGACCTTCGACAAGCTCGGGCCGAACACCTGCAACGGCGGGATCGACACCGTGCTGCAGCTCTGGTCACCGAACGTCATCCTGCTCAGAGAGGACGACGAGGGCGGCGTGGATCACTGCTCGAAGATCGACGCGGCGAACTACACCGAAGCGCGGCAGCTGCAGCCGGGCACCTACTACGTGAAGGTCTACGGCTATCTGCAGGGCGCCATCCCGGAATACACGCTGCGCGCGAAGCTGCTCACCCAGTGCGGGAACGGGATCAAGGAAGGCTTCGAGACGTGCGACGGGACGCCGAACTGCGACGCGTTCTGCAAACGCATTCCGGTCTGCGGCGACGGGTTCGTGGACGGCACCGAGCAGTGCGACGACGGCAACACCGTGAACGGCGACGGCTGCACCAGCACCTGCCAGCTGGATCCCGCCACGCCCGAGGTCGAGCCGAACAACAGCAAGACCGACGCGGACAGCAACTCGGTGCAGATCACCGGCAGCACGTTCATCTCCGGCGCGATCTCAACCGTGGGCGATGTGGATTGGTTCCACGTGACCGTCGCCACCGCGGGTGCGGTGCGGTTCGAGACCTTCGATTCGACTCGGGCCAACTGCGCGAACATCTCGACGACGATGCGGCTCTACGACTCGGCCGGTACGGAGATCACGAGTGACGACATCGACAAGCTCGGCATCGCGAACTGTGCCGCGATCTCGTACTACCTCAACGCGGGGAGCTACTACGTGTCCGTCGAGGACGGAAACAACTCCACGATCGCGAGCTACGTGCTCGAGGCGCGCTTCAACGCCAACGGCGGCGTCGAGACGGAGGTGAACGACGCGACCTCGCAGGCGAACGTCATCAGCCCGTCGAACAACGTCTACGTGTTCGGCGGACATCTGACGAACTCGGACACGGACGTGTGGCAGCTCAACGTGCCGGCCGGAAAATCACTCCGCGCCGAGCTCATCGAAGGCGACACCACGGAGACGTGCGAGAGCGACGGCATCGACAGCCAGCTGGAGCTGCTCTCGTCCACGGGCGCCGTGCTGGTGACCGCGACGGACGCGGATGACAGCGGCCGCGGCTACTGCTCGATGATGGATGGGACCGGCCCCGCGTCGGTGGCGGAACACCCGGGGGCCAACGCGCTCGCGGGCGGGACGTACTACCTGCGGGTCAAGGCGTATCACTCCTCGAACACCGCCCCCGCGAACCCTGACGGTCAGTTCAACTACCGGCTGGTGGTAACGGTGCGCTGATCGTCCCACCTCCGCGCTGCAACAGGTTGCGTCACCTCGCATCCTTTGCGGGGGTGGCCCTGCCAAAAAACGTTCGGGGTCTGGACGACCCGCGCAACAAATGCTTGGATTTTCTTGCAGCGCTGATCCGTGCGCCCGGAGCAGAGCCGGGCACGTCGCGTGCTTTTCCTGCGCGCGAAATGGGGGAGAACGATGAGCGGCAGCAAGCCCACTCTCACGCAGGAGGAAGGCGTGTGGGTGATCCGATTGACGAACTCGAACGGCAAGCAGCAGGAGTACCGCTGCGCCAGTGAGAGTCAGGCCAGGCAGCTCGCCGCAGTTCTTTCCTCACGCGATGGCGCGACGGCCCAGAAGCGGTAGCGGGCCGGGGGGCGCGCGTCGCACTTTTTTCGCCGCCTAAGCGCTGCGCCGCACTTCTTCGCCCTGCACCGCCGGCACTTCGAGCTCGGCGTCGTGCTGCGCTTCTTCGACGAGCTGGCGCACCGGCTCCGAGGCCGGCACGTCCTTCGGCTTCCACTTCGGGAAGACGATGTAGCGGAGCACGAGCAGCTGGCCGACGGAGAAGACCGCCACGTCAGCGGCCATCTTCGAGAGCACCACCGGCACGCCGAAGTTGTCTGAGAGCACGTGCACGAGCTGACCGTGGATCAGCATCGACACGGCGGTGACGGTGACGAACTTCAAAGCCTGCGGCGCCATCGCGGGCTTGTGGTCCCGGAAAGCGAAGTGCCGGTTCGCGAAGAACGTGAACGTCGAGCCGAAGAACACGCCGACCATCGCGCCGATGCGGTTGCTCGTGCCGAAGAGCTTCACGCAGATGAGCAGGATGACGATGTCCAGCAGCGTCGCCGCCGCCCCGACCATCAAGCTGCGCGAGACCCAATGCCCATAGGCCGACCGGAGCTTTTCCCGGAGAGTCTTGGAGCTGCGGGGGGTCGCTGAAATCATGATCTCGGAGCCGTTTCGCACGGGGGTTGAAACGTGTGACCCCGCGCCTTTTATCCAGCGACCGGAAGCTAGAACGGTCACTTGCCCTACCGCCAGCCACGGCTGCGTCACGGATAACGGGGTGTGAAGCCGCGTGCACAGCAGAGCGCACGTAAATGGCTCGCTTGCCAGCACGCTCGGCCATTCGCAGTCAGCTCATCGCCCTCTGACGCGTTCGCGTCGCCCGCGCCGTCCGCCCACCAGGCCAATGAAGAGCATCACCGCGACCGCGCTCACCGCCCCACCCTGCACGTGCTCGCAGCAGCAGTCGATGCACTGCCCGGGCGACCCATCCAGCGTGGGTGGTGGGGGATTCGTCACCGTGGCCGTGGCGACCGCCATCTCGATGGGCGGCGACCCGCCAACCTGTTCGTAGATCGCCGCGAGCTCGGCGCCGCGCGTGTCGCTCACATTCTCGTTCGCGAGGAACTTCACGTACTCGCGCGTGGTGGATTGGTAGAGGAGCCGGACTTTGATCTCCGCAGTCCTCCCCGGCGCTGGCGCGTCGATCACGTACGTGGCTTCATCGTAATCGCGCAGGCCGCCGCCCGGCAGATCGAACCAGGTCACGCCCACGGGCCTGGTCTCCTCGTTCGCGATCATTCCCTTCGGCGGAATGCGCGAGTCCTTCACCACCATGTCGTGCAGCGCGAGGTGCTCTTCCCTGCCCTGCCCGGTCCTGCCGTGGAACGCTTCGTAGACGCGCAGCTGTGGATCCGGCAGCAGCGTGCCCGCGTCGGCATCGTAGTAGCCGCTCACCGGAGCGCCGTTCACCGTGACCTCCAGATACACGCGCCGTCCATCCGCGTAGCCCGTGGGCAGCTTGTGGCCGGTGAGGTTCTGCACCTTCACCGTCACCTCGACCTTCGCGCCGCCATCCGGCTCCGAGGGGGCGCTCAGCGTCAGCGCCGCCGCCTGCGAGAGCGTCTCTTCAGTCAGCTTCCTCGTCTCTTCGAACTCGTCCGCGAGCGCAGTCGCGTAGGCCGGATTCGCGGCCTGCACCGCGGCGAGGCCGAACAGGTTGCCGCCGGTGAACGAGTGGCGCCTGGGGTCCAATCGGTCCGGCCCGCCGTTCGCCACCGCGTGACTGCCCGCGTACGTCTTCATGTGGCAGTCGATGCAGCCCTTCTTCGAGGAGCCGCTGCTGAACGCGCTCTGGGTCCACTCCTCGTACGTGGTGTCGAGCGGAAATCCTCCATCGCCGAACGCGACGTTCGGGTTCTCGATCTGATGGCACTGGCCGCAGAGGCTGCTGTCGGAATTCAGCGCGCTCTGCTTTCCGTAGTGCGCCGGGCTGTCGATGTTCTCGTACGGCCCGAGCTTGATGCCGGTGAGATCCCAGAAGAGCTGCGCGTTGCCGTGCAGAAAGCCGCCGTCCTCGGACGGAACCGCGCGGTGGCACGCCTCGCACGAGATGCCCTGACGATCGATGCCGTCCAGCGCTCCACCATCCGAAGGGCTCGCGTGACCGCGGACCCATGCCTGCGGCGAATGGCAGCGGATGCAGTAGCTGCCAATCCCCGGCGAGTCCTGATTCGCCACCGACACCGCCGCGAGGAACAACGGATCCCGCATCGCGTTGCCCATCATCGACGACGCCCAGCCGTCGTACGGCAGGTACAGCGTGGGATCGTCCGTCGCCTGCCGGTCGTGACACGCGGTGCACGAGGTCACGTCCTGCACCGCGGCACCGCCGTCAAGGCCTCCCGGCTGCGTCCCTCCGCCGTAGCCCTGCGCCGCCGCCGCGCTGGAGACAATCAGCGCGAGCAGCGATGCACGCTTCAAGCGGCTCTCCTCCGCGCCCTCGCGATCAGCGCGATGACGCCGAAGAGCGCCAGCATCCCGCCCGCGTCCGCCGCGTTGCAGTGGCAGCCGCCGTTCGTGGTCGTAGTGCCGCCTCCGATCGGCTCCGGACCGCCGGGCGAGATGCCGCCGGTGCCGCCGCCACTCCCTCCACCCGCGCCGCCGTCGCTTCCGGGCAGGCCCGCGTCCACGCCCGCGTCGAGATCGCACGCGATCGGGTTGATCGGCGCCATCCGCACGATGCGTCCCTGACCTCCCGTGTTGAGCGGATACATCGCGAAATACAGCGCGCCGTCGGGACCTGTGTGCATCGCGACCGGGCCCTGATTGGTGGAGGCGCGCCCCACCGTCACGCGCGGACCGGAAAAGCCCGTGCGAGTGGAGTTCACCGGCAGCGCGTAGATGAACCGCAGGTAGTTGTCCGCGAAGTAGTACTGGCCGCGGAACTCCGCCGGCCACGTGCACGAGTCCACGATCAACCCGCCGGTGATCGAGGTGCAGCCGGTGTCCACGCCCGCGTACGACGTGCCGTGCTGGCAGTAATAGACGGGCTCCTGGCAGTTGCCGGTGCCCGGCACGTAGTGGTCGCACAGCCCCGCGTCGAGCCCCACGCCGCCGCCTTCACGCAACGGCCAGCCGTAGTGCTTTCCCTTCTGCACGAGATCGATCTCTTCGAAGGTGACCTCGCCCACGTCGCCCACCCAGAGCTGGCCGGTCAGCGGGTCGAACCAGAAGCGCCACGGATTTCGGAAGCCCCACGCGTAGATGTCTTTTCGCGGCGTGCCGGTCACGTTCGGATCCGGTTGGTCGTTCGGCGCGGCGCCGCACGCGGTGGCAGCGGTCGCGCTCGCGAGCGGATTGTCGTTCGGAATCGTCCCATCCAGATTCACCCGCAGGATCTTCCCGTTGCCCAGCGTGGAGCAGGTCGCGAACCAGTTGGTGATGTTCTGGTCCGGCGTCGTCTGCGAGTTGTTCCCCGTGTCTCCCACGCCGATGTACAGCTTTCCGTCTGGGCCGATCGCCAGCCCACCGCCGTCATGGTTCGCCGGCCCGAGCAGCCCATCCACCAGCACCGTCTCGGTCGCGAGATCCACGCTGTTGTCGTTCTTCAGCTCCATCGTGACGACGCGATGAAACGTGCCGCTGCCCGACGGCCGCGAGTAGTAGAAGAAGAGCAGATGGTTCTGCGAAAAGTTCGGATGCACCTCGACGCCCAGGAGCCCCTTCTCGCTCGAGGTGTCGATGTTGGTGAACTGCGTCGGTCCCGCGAGCACGCCGCCCGCCGTGCGGACATAGACGCGCCCCGCCTTCTCGATGATCACCATCCGGCCATCCGGCAGAAAGCGGAAGTCCGTCACGTCCCCCAGCGCCGGCACGTAATCCGAGAGCGTGAAGTTCTGCGCGTAGCCCGCATCGGTGAGCGTGTCCGCGGACGACACTCCCGCGCAGAGCAGCGCGAGCGAGAAAAGTGCCTTCTTCAAGGGAGCCTCCACCTCTGGGTTCCGGCCGTGGGCGACTCTACATGAGCGGCCTCGACATGACCGTCGAACACAAGCTCGAGAGCTCCGGCCTCGAGCTGTTCGCGCTGGAGCGAAATCCGGACGAGCGCATCACGCTGCTGTTTCTCCACGGTTGGCTCGACCATTGCCACAGCTTCCGTACAGCTTCGACGGCCACCACCACATCCACATGGAACGGCCCGCTGAAGTTGGCGCGGCGATCGAGAAGTTCGTGCGGAAGCTGGAGCCGTAGAACTTCCCGTTCGTTTCTACTGCCACTTCAGGAAACCGGTTTCCCTGATCCCGCGGACGGAGAGGGAAGTGGGTAATCGCGTTCCACACCGGGGTCCTCGTCCTTCCCGGCCATCGGGTGGCGAACGGTTCAACTGCCCGAGACCCGCCCGACATCCCGCTACAGGCGCGAACGCAGGCGACGGCACGCGGGTTGATAAGGGTTCAGCCCGGACTGGAGTGCCTTTTTCTGTTTCGACGCGGGGTGAGGGACGCAGGCATGCGTACGTGGATGGGCGGGAAGAGCCTGGTATCGGCGCTGGTCGTGCTGACGCTGGGCTCCATGGGGTGTCACGAGCCGAACCAGACCCGCAGGGTCCTGGCGTCGGGAGTGCTCGACACTTCTGCATTGGATTTTGGCGAAGTGCCCGTCGGCGAGTGGAGATCCGCTCGCGTGAAGGTTCGCAACGTGGGCTACGTCCCGTTCAACGCCCTGGAGGTGTTGAAGCTGGAGGACAACCCGTCGTACGTCGTGGAGATCGACGACGGACGAGTGATGCCGGGACAGGAACGTGACGTGCTCGTCAAGTTCCACCCGCTGGCCGAGGGCGACATCAACGACAGCATCCACGTCGCTACCGACGCGGATGACAAACCGCAGGACAAGGTGACGCTGCACGGCATCGGTACGCCGACGCCCGTGAAGGTGGAGCCTTCCGACATCGACTTCGAGACGCTCGAGGTGGATTCGGATCGAATCATGGAGGTGCTCGTCACGAACCCCGTGGATCTGCCGCTCACCGTGCGGCTCACCGGCGACGACACGACGCCCTTCGATTCGGACGTGGTGACGATCCCGCCGTTCGCGAGCCAGCGCGTGAACCTGCGCTACTTCCCGAAGAGCAAGGGTGAGAACGCGGCGAAGCTGGAGGTGCGCTCGTGCGAAAACTGCACGCCCACGGCGACGGCGATGAAGGGCAAGGCGGTCCCGTACGCGTTCGAGTTCGACCCCGCTCCGGTGCCGTTCCAGAACGTGCCGGTGCACGAGTCCACCCGCTCCAAGACGGTGATGAAGAACATCACCTGGCGGCCGGTCTCGGTGACCAACACCAGGACGTCTGACGATTCGTTCAAGAGCATCACGGATGTCAGCGGGCAGCAGTTCGCGCCGGGCGAGAGCCGCGAAGTGGAGCTGGAGTTCGCCGCGCGCTTCTCGGGTCCGGACGTGGGCGAGTGGCGCGTGAACTACAGCTCGGACAAGGCGCGCATGGCGCCGCTGCCGCTGGATGCTCGCGGTGGACGCCCGACGCTTGCCATCACGCCGATCACCATCGACTTCGGTGAGGTGCCGGTGGGCGCCAAGGCCGAGCAGGTCGTCGTGATGACGAACGCCGGCACGCAGGGCGCGATCAACTTCCTCGGCATCCGTGGGCAGGGCAACGACGTGAGCGAGTTCAACGTCTCCGCTCCGTTCCGCGGTCCGGCGAAGACGCCGACGGAGACGTGGCCATGGGCGGCTGGCTCCACCTGGCCGGATCTCAACACCGCTCAGCCGGTGGCGATTCAGCCGGGCGCGGATTCGCTGCAGATCAAAGCGTTCTTCGCTCCGGACAA
>JBJMQN010000602.1:0-2904 GCA_045802665.1 Myxococcaceae bacterium
GGTTGAAGAAGGAGCCCACGCAGAAAGAGTACGAGGCGCTCGCGGAGAACTGGCGCCCGTACCGGATGTGGGTCTGCATCCTCGCCGTGCGCGAGCTCGCGAAGACGCCCGGCTGGCATGGGCGCGCGACCCGCGGCAAGCGTGTCGTCGCCGCGCGCTGAGCGGGCGTTGAGGACGCTCGGGCTGGCACGGACGCGCGAACCGCGGCAAGCGCGTCGTCGCTGCGCGCTGAGCGGGCGTTGAGGACGCTCTGGGAGGCCGGTCTGCACCGGCCCGTGCGCCCGAGTGGAACTTCAGGTAGCCGCGCCGAGCCGTCCGACGGGCGTTACGCCGCTGCGCGAAGCTCCTGAAGCGCGCGTACCAGTCCCTCTTGCGCGCGCTCCACGCCCTTCTGGCTGAGCAGCGCCTTTACGCGGTCCGTGAGCGCGTTCGGGTCTGACTGCGGCGCCGGGGCGATCTCCGCGGCCATGTCCAACGCCTCGAGCAGCTCGTCGAGGCCCAATCCTGGTTCGGCGACCAGGACAACGGTCGGCGGCTGGGCGGCAGCCTTCAGCGCTCGCACGCGCTCCCGCCAATCCGCAGCGGCAGAGGGCACAAGCACCACGTCCGCCTGGGTGGGCGGCTCCACGACCAGAAGCCCGCTCTGACGCAGCAGCGGCGCCAGCTGACTCGGTCCCTCCAACGCCACGGTCCCGGACGGCTCGGCGATCGCTGCTTCGTACCGCTTGAGCGCGCCCTGCAGCAGATCCAGCGCGGGCCTCGGCGTGTGCGGCGCGTTCATGATGACCTCCGCCGCCTCCCTCGCCACGCTGGTCTCCGCGGCGCCGGACGCCCGGCGGCTGAATCGTGCGACGGCGGCCTTCAGCTTCGCGCGGGTCACCCGAAGATCCGCGAACGGCTTGGTCAGGTAGTCGGACGCTCCCGCCGCGAAGGCCCAGAGCAGCGACTCGGGGGAAGGAAAGCCGGTGATGACGACCGACTCGATGAACGGCTGCTGCTGCCGAGCGACGGCCACGAGCTGAAGTCCGCTCATCTTCGGCAGATTCTTGTCGGCGACGAGCAGCGCGTAGCGGTGATTGCGAAGCAGCTCCAGCGCGTGCTCGGCGGATTCGGCCTGATCCACCATCAGCCCTTCGTTCACGAGCAGCCGGCTGACCACGTCACAAACCACGGGCTCATCGTCGACGACGAGAACGCGCTTCGAAGCATCATGGGGAACGTCGAGAGGCATGGGGGCACTCCTTTACCGGATTGCGCACTGCGACGGGCGAAGGTGGGGCTCCCACCCCCGGTGGGCAAGCCCGCCCGGCCGCTCTGCGTCAGAGTGTTGAGCTTCGAGGAATCGGCTGGCTCATCAGATCGGTTGCGCGATGAGGCAGAACTGTCAGGTGGGCGCCGTGATCCCGCGCGAATCGTCCGCGATCGGACGAATGGGATGGCCCGGGGTTGGGTAACCCCCTGACAACGCTATGCGCCTCCTCAAAGGATGCGCGCTCGTTTTCTATAAAGGCCGCCCCCGCCAGCTCTCGTGGGGCAATCGGAGCCATTCGTGGAAGTCAGCGACCCCAAAAACCCCAACGGCAAGCCGTCGAAAAACGGCAAGAACGGCAACGGAAACGGGCACCACGCTCAGCCGGATCCGACCGCTTCCAACCCGCCGGGCGCTCAGAAGCGCGCAGCAAAGAAGACCGCGGGCACGGCCACCCGCCGCGCCGCGGAGCTCATCAGCGGCGAGCCGATCGTCGAGGACGTTGGCCTCCGTCGCCACAGGCTTCAGGGCTCGAACGCGCTGCTGCTCGGGCCGCTGCTCGAAGGGCTGCGCGCGATGCGCGAGGGCGACTTCAGCGTGCGCCTGCAGCCGGATGATCAGGACGGGCTGCTCGCGGAGATCTCCCGCGCGTTCAACGACGTGGTCACCCGCGAAGAGTACGTGCTCAAGGAGTTCGTGCGCGTGCAGCAGGTCGTCGGCCGCGAAGGCCGGATGACCGAACGCGCCGTCGTCTCGGATCTCCGGGGCGGCTGGGCCACCAAGTTGAACTGCGTGAACAACCTGATCGGCGATCTGGTGCAGCCGACGACGGAAGTCGCGCGCGTGCTGTCCGCAGTGGCAGAAGGTGATCTGTCGCAGAAGATCGCGCTCGAGATCGACGGCCAGCCGGTGAAGGGAGAGTTCCTCCGCATCGGCACGACGGTGAACGCGATGGTGGATCAGCTCCGCTCGTTCGCCGGCGAAGTGACGCGCGTCGCGAAGGAAGTCGGCTCCGACGGAAAGCTGGGCGGACAGGCCGAAGTCCCGGAGGCCGCAGGCATCTGGAGGGACCTCACCGACAACGTGAACGTGATGGCCGCGAACCTGACCTCTCAGGTGCGAAACATCGCCGAAGTCGGTACCGCGATCGCGAAGGGCGACCTGTCGAAGAAGATCACGGTCGACGCGAAGGGCGAAGTCCTCGAGCTGAAAAACACCATCAACACGATGGTTGATCAGCTCCGGTCGTTCGCGGGCGAAGTGACGCGCGTCGCGAAGGAAGTCGGTACGGAAGGAAAGCTGGGCGGTCAGGCCGACGTGAAGGGCGTCAGCGGCGTCTGGAAGGACCTCACCGACAACGTGAACCAGATGGCGTCGAACCTCACGACGCAGGTGCGCGGGATCGTCAAGGTCGTGACCTCGGTCGCGAATGGAGACCTGACCCAGAAGCTGCTGGTGCCGTCGCAGGGTGAGATCGCCGCTCTCGGGGCGACGCTCAACAACATGACGGACACCCTCAACATCTTCGCGCAGCAGGTGACGTCCGTCGCGCGCACGGTGGGTGTCGAAGGGAAGCTCGGCGCGCAGGCGCAGGTGCCTGGCGTCGCGGGTACGTGGAAGGATCTCACCGAGAACGTGAACCTCCTCGCGTCCAA
>JBJMQN010000603.1:0-9211 GCA_045802665.1 Myxococcaceae bacterium
CGGCGTGGATCATCGCGGATCCCGGCGAGTGTCCACTTGGGTGAGAGGCATGCAGCGTGATCGCCCCTGGCGCACTAGAACCTCGGCATGCCCGCGCTGGTCGTGGAATCGCCGCTCGGCCTCTATTGCCCTCAGGGGGATTTCCACATCGATCCCTCCGGGCCGGTGCCGCGCGCCGTGCTCACGCATGTGCACGCGGACCACGCGCACCCCGGCGCAGGCGAATACCTCTGCGCCGAGCCCTCGGTGCCGCTGTTGCGCAAGCGGCTGTCCGTTGAAACGGATGCGGGCGCGCAATCGCCGCTGAAGGTCACTGGCGTCCGTTATGGCGGACGATTTCCGCTGGGCAGTGCGACCGTCTCGTTCCATCCCTCGGGTCACGTCCTCGGCTCAGCGCAGATCCGCATTGAAGCAGGCGGTGAGGTCTGGGTCGTCTCCGGCGACTACAAGCGCGCCCCTGATCCAACGTGTGCCCCGTTCGAAGTCGTGCCCTGCGATGTCTTCATCACCGAGGCGACGTTCGCGCTTCCGATCTTCCGCTGGGATCCTGCCGAATCCGTGGCCGCCGACATTCTCCACTGGTGGGACAACAACCGGGAGAACGACAAGGCCTCGGTCCTCATCTGCTACTCGCTGGGGAAGGCGCAGCGCCTGCTCGCGGAGCTGCAGAAGCTGACGGACCGGCCGGTCTACGTGCACGGCGCGATCGAGCTGATCACCCAGCTGTATCGCAACGCAGGCGTGCAGATGCTTCCGACGATTCCGGTCGTGGAGACGAAGAAGGGCCAGTCGTTCAAAGGAGAGCTCATCCTGGCGCCGAGATCCGCTCGGGGGCAGACGTGGATGCGGCGCTTCGGGAGTTGGGAGGAGGCTTTCGTCTCGGGCTGGATGCGGATTCGCGGGACACGACGGCACATGTCCTACGATCGGGGCTTCGTGCTCTCGGATCACGCCGATTGGCCGGCGCTGCTGCAGACGATTCAGGACACCGGAGCAAAGCGGGTCCTGTGCACGCACGGCTATGTCGACGCGCTCTCGCGCTACCTGTCTGAACGGGGAGTCGACGCAGGCGTGCTGAAGACCGCGTTCGCGGGCGAGGGGGACATCGCGTGAGCGCTCCGCGGACGACGCCCCTCCGCGATAACGGAGGCCGTCCGTGAGGCGGTTCGCGGAGCTGTACGAGGCGTTGGACTCGACGACGTCCACGAACGCCAAGGTCGCGGCGCTGGTGCGCTACTTCCGGACGGCCCCTCCGGAGGACGCGGTCTGGGGTCTCTATTTCCTCGTCGGTCGCCGCTTGAAGCGGCTGCTTCCGGTCAGGCAGTTGGCGGACTGGACCCTGGAGCTGTCCGGCGTTCCCGACTGGCTGTTCGACGAGTCGTACGGTGCAGTGGGCGATCTCGCGGAGTTGATCGCTCTGCTCGTCGATGCCGCTCGAAAACCGGAGAAGACCGAGGACGTTGCGCTCTCCACCTGGCTCGAACGGTTGGAGCATCTGCGCGGATTGCCTCCGGAGGAGCAGCGCGAGCACGTGCTGTCCTGGTGGCGCACGCTCTCGATGCGCGAGTTGTTTCTGCTCATCAAGATGACGACCGGCGAGCTTCGCGTGGGCGCGTCCGCGACGCTCGTCATCCGCGCGGTCGCCGAAGTGGCGGGCCTGTCTCCTGGCGTCATCTCGCACCGGCTGATGGGCGACTGGGTTCCCACCGCGGAATTCTTCAAGAACCTGCTGCAGAAGGAATCCACCGACGACGACCGGTCTCGTCCGTATCCGTTCTATCTGGCCTCGCCGCTCGAAGATCCGATCGAGACCCTGGGCAGTCCTGATGCCTGGCAGATCGAATGGAAGTGGGACGGCATCCGGAGCCAGCTCATCCAACGTGATGGCCACGTGTTCATATGGTCGCGAGGTGAGGAGCTCATCACCGATCGTTTCCCGGAGCTGCGCGACGAGGTCAAACGGCTCCCAACCGGCACCGTGATCGACGGCGAGATCATGGCGTGGCGCGACGGTCCCCTGCCCTTCTCCGTGCTCCAGAAGCGCATCGGACGGCAGAAGCTCTCCGCGAAGATTCTCGAAGACGCTCCGGCCGCGGTGCTCGCTTACGACTTGCTCGAAGAGAACGGGCAGGACATCCGCGCATTGCCGCTCTCGGAGCGGCGCGCACGGCTGGAGAAGTTGCTCTCGGGCTTCTCTCCGCGTTTCCACCCGAGCGAAGTTCTCAAGTTTCCGAGTTGGGACGAGTACGCGAAGGCGCGCGGGACCGCTCGGGAGCGCGGCGTGGAGGGGCTGATGCTCAAGCGCCTCGACTCGGAATATCTGACCGGCCGCAAGCGCGGCGATTGGTGGAAGTGGAAGATCGACCCGTTCACCGTCGACGCCGTGCTCGTCTACGCGCAGCCCGGCAACGGACGCCGCGCAACGCTGTTCACGGATCTCACTTTCGCGGTCTGGCAGGACGGCGAGCTGCTCCCCGTAGCGAAGGCGTACAGCGGACTCTCCGACGAGGAGATCGCGGAGCTCGATGGATGGGTGCGGCGACACACGATCGAACGGTTCGGTCCGGTGCGCGCCGTGGAGCCCCTTCACGTCTTCGAGATCGCGTTCGAAGGAATCGGCGAATCTCCGCGTCACAAGTCCGGCATCGCAGTGCGGTTCCCGCGCATCTCCCGCTGGCGGCGAGACAAGAAACCGGCTGATGCGGATTCCCTCAACACGCTTCGCGAGCTGATCAAGTCACAGGCGCGATGAGCTCGGAGTCTCACCGACGCACGGTGCTGCAGCGCGCTCACAACCCGCCGCCATCACTCGCGCTGTGCACAGCAGGATGCACCGATTCATTTTCCTCTGCGCACACGCCTGCTCGCGCTCTCTCCCTCTCCGGCAACTGATTCGTCTCGCGCTCCGAGAATGCTCTCGTCTGCAGTGAGATTTCGCAGTCCACAGACAGATGGCCGGCCAACCACCGGACCTCGTGCCGTCAAAAAGGGGGCGACGCGAGGAGGAGTTGAGCCGGCCGTTTTCTTTTCTCGCTCACGCGGGTTTGCGCACGGTCCGCAGCCTTCGATCGAGCAGATCCCACAGCCGCACCGCGACGTAGGTCAGCGCCGTCAGCGCGATCACCGCGACGACGTATCCGCTCCAATCCAGCTTGTCGTTCCAGTGCGCTCGGAACGACGCTCCGTGGATCAGCTCGTAATAGAGGAAGAACAGGTGGAAGAAGTACGCGCTCAGTGACGACGTGCCGAACGTCTCGATGAACGCGACCACCGGGTTCTTCGCCGCCGCCGCGCGCTCGACGCCGAGGAGGAGCAGCGAGAGCGCCGCCACCCAGAACAACCTCACCCCGTGCGGGCCGATGTTCGTGCGCCACACTTCGTGCGGTGGGTACAGCGACGCGATCGGCCACGTGAGCCGATACAGCGCAAAGCCCACCACGCCGAGCACGAGGAGAAACACCGCCAGCGTGCGACGACTCTCCGCCGCCGCAATCGCGCCCACCGCCACGCCTGCCGCGATGTGTCCAAGCCACGGGATCATCGGAAACAGCGCGCCGGTCTTCTCGTTCACGAACCGTCCCGCAATCCCGGGCACGTTCTCCAGCAGCGGTGCGACGAGGAACACGGCAACTCCGAGAACGATCATCGACGCCGCCAACACCCTCGGCCTGCTTCCGAGCTTGTTCGCGAACGGCAGCAGCAGCATCAGATTCAGCCCGAGGCAATGAAGGATGTCGAAGCGCAGCCACCAGATCGGCTCGCGAAACACGGGGAACCACATCCAGTTCAGCAGGCACGCAATGAACAACACTTCGACGAGCCGCAGCGCGGTCTTCCGAAGCCTGCGCGCGGAATCGTTCGCCTGCGCCGCTCGCACCTGCGTGAGCCCCAATGAAAATCCGGCCGCGAACAGGAACGTCGGAGCAACCAGCCCGTCCACGAAGTTCAACCAGTGGAAAGCCTCTCCCACTCTGAGCGCGGGCTGCACGAGGAACAGCGCGTGCGTCTGGACCATGACGAGCACGGCCAACCCGCGGAGCCAGTCGAATGCCCGCAGGCGCCCTTCGCTCACAGGTACAACCTAAGCGGCTTTTCCTCTATGGTCAGCGCCCCGTTTTCCCTTCCCCGGAGTCTGCACAAGATGAGCTCGGTGTCCGCTGAGACCCTGCCCGCGCTGTTTCTGGAGCGCGTGAAGAAGACGCCTGATTCGGACGCGTTCCTCGCGCCGGCTGGCAAGGAATGGAAGACGTACAGCTGGAAGCAGACCGGCGACATCGTGCGGCAGATCGCGATGGGGCTGCGGTCGCTCGGGCTGCGCAATGAAGAGCGCGCGGCGATTTTGGCCGGCACGCGGCTCGACTGGATCCTGGCGGACCTGGGCACGCTCTGCGCGGGCGGCGCGACGACGACGATCTATCCGGCGAACACGCCCGACGAGACCGCGTACATCCTCAAAGACTCCGGCACCCGCGTCGTGTTCGCGGAGAACGACGAGCAGGTGAAGAAGCTCGTGCAGAAGCGCGCCGAGCTGGCAGACGTGATCAAGGTCGTCACCTTCGATGGCGCCGCGTCCAGCGACGGCTGGGTGATCACCTTCGAGGAGCTGAAGCGGCTCGGGCAGGAAGAGGACAAGAAGGATCCGTCCGCGTACGAGAAGATCGTGATGTCCGTGCCGAAGACGGCGCTCGCCACGCTCATCTACACGTCCGGCACCACCGGTCAGCCCAAGGGCGTGGAGCTGCTCCACGACTGCTGGGTCTTCGAGGCCGAAGGCATCGAGAAGATGGGCATCATCTCGTTCTCGGATCTGCAGTACCTCTGGCTGCCGCTCGCGCACGTGTTCGGCAAAGTGCTCGAGGCGATGCAGATCAAGATCGGCTTCGCCACCGCCGTCGACGGCCGAGTGGACAAGCTCGTGGAGAACCTCGGCGTCGTGCGCCCCACGTTCGTGTGCGGCGTCCCGCGCATCTTCGAAAAAGTCCACAACAAGGTCGTGCAGGGCGCGCGCGAAGGCGGCGGCACCAAGGCGAAGATCTTCGACTGGGCCGTCGGCGTGGGCCACGAGGTGAGCAAGGTCTCGCAGGCGGGCGGCAAGCCGGGCGGGATGCTCGCGATCAAGAACGCGATCGCGAACAAGCTCGTGTTCAGCAAGATCCAGGCGCGGTTCGGTGGGCGGCTGCGCTTCTTCATCTCCGGCTCGGCGCCGCTCTCGCGCGAGGTCGCCGAGTTCTTCCACGGCGCCGGCATCCTCATCCTCGAGGGCTACGGGATGACGGAGAGCTCCGCGGCGACGTGCGTGAACATGCCGCAGAAGTTCAAGTTCGGAACCGTGGGCCCGACGATCCCGGGAGCGCAGATCAAGATCGCGCCCGAGGACGGAGAGATCCTGATCAAGGGCCGGGGCGTGATGCGCGGCTACCACAACATGCCGCAGGCCACCGCCGAGACGCTGACCGACGACGGCTGGCTGCGCACCGGCGACATCGGCGAGGTGGACGCGGACGGGATGATCAAGATCACCGACCGCAAGAAGGACCTGATCAAGACCTCGGGCGGAAAGTACGTGGCGCCGCAGTTCCTCGAGGGCAAGTTCAAGGCGCTCTGCCCGTACGTCAGCCAGATCGTCATCCACGGCGACAACCGGAAGTTCATCTCCGCGCTGGTGACGATCGACGAAGAGTCGATCCGCAAGTGGGCCTCGGAGAACGGGCTTGGCGGCAAGAGCTACGCGGAGATCTCCAACGCGCCGCAGACCAAGGCGCTCGTTCAGGGCTTCATCGACACGCTGAACAAGGAGCTTCCCTCCTACGAGACGATCAAGCAGATCGCGCTCCTCCCCGAGGACCTCACGATCGAGAAGGGCGAGCTCACCGCGTCGATGAAGGTGCGGCGGAAGATCGTCGAGAAGAAGTACAAGGCGATGCTGGACGCGCTCTACGAGGGCGGCTCGGCGGCGCGCGATTCAGCGGCGTGAAGTGATCGTTAAGGCGGATTGACCACTCCCGGAAGTTCGCTCTTGGCGGACGGCCGGATTTGGCTAGGGTCCGCCCCATGGCGACCGTCGCAACGCAAAACCCCAGCATCTATCCGGCGAAGGCCGGCGCTCCGGGCACCTCCAGCTTCTGGTGGTCGAAGCTGGGCTCGCTGCTCGCGCTCTTGCCGCTCGGCGTCTGGACCGTCAACCACCTCTGGGACAACCTGGCGGTGTGGGCGGGCGCGACGGCGTGGGAGGCGTCGGTGACGACGTACTCGAACCCGATCTCGCACGGCATCACGCTGGTGATCGTGTTCCTGCCGCTCGTGCTGCACATGCTGTGGGGCCTGCAGCGGCTCTTCAGCTTCAGGCCCAACAACGGCCGCTACAACAACTTCGGCAACCTCAAGTACATCCTCCAGCGAGCCTCCGCCGTTGGCATCCTGTTCTTCCTCGGCGCGCACGTGTACCTCGCGATGCTGAAGCCGAGGCTCGGCGAAGGTCACCCGGAGGCGTTCGGTCACATCGCCGGCGCGATGGCGCATCACCCGCCGACGCTGCTCGTGTATCTGCTCGGGACGCTCGCGGTGAGCTACCACCTCGGCAACGGCATCTGGTCGTTCGCGATGGGCTGGGGGATCGTCGGCACGCGTCCGGCGCTCAAGCGCTTCGACTACATCGGGATCGGGATTTTCCTGCTGCTGCTCGTCGCGTCGTGGGCGGTCATCTACGGGATGTACCAGGCGGGCCAGAGCTACCCGCTCCCCGCGGATCTGTAGTCAGGTCTCCGAAACCTCTCGCACGAACTTCCGGAACTCGTCCGACTCGGCGAACGCGCGCACGCGCTGTTCCACGATGCGCGGCAGGTGCGTGCGCACGACGTTCTCGAGGCCGTTCTCGCGCACGACTTCGGCGAGCTTCCGCTGCCAATGCGGTTCCAGCAGCGCACGCGTCCACCGCGTGAACGTCCGCGCGCCCTCCGGACTCTCCAGCCACGTCCCGATCGCGCGGCGGAAGATCTTCGCTGCGCCGGGGATGTCGAACCGTTCGAGCTCTTCGACGATGTCTTCGGAAGGGATGGAGAGGACGCCCGTGACGATCGCCTCGCGCAGCATCGCCTGCTGCTTCGCCTTGCGCGGATCAGAGAGCTCGTCGATGACGCGGTGAAGGACGCCAGAGACCGCGTGGCGAGCGAAGTCCTCCGCGTGCTCTTCGAGCCACCCGCCGACGTCCTGCCCCAGCGAGCCGATGAAAGACGAGATCGCGCCCTTCCGCTTCGACGGCGCTCCTGCCGTTCCCGCCGTGGCGAAGTCAGCGACGGCCTGCACGAGCAGACGCGAGATGAGCTCTCGGACCGGCTGGTGATCGAACGCTTTGAGGAGAGATTCGTCGCGCGGAGACCACGGCTTGCGCGCCCACTCTTTCAGCGCGGACACGACCTCGTCGGGCATGACCTCCGCGAGCGTCCCATCAAGCTTCTCCAGCTTCCGAAGCTGACCGTCGAGCTCGCGCGAGAACGTCCGCAGCGCCGCGTCCGATCGCACGTAGTCGTGCAGCCCGTTGCGAAGCATCTCCACCGCCTCGTCGAGCGGCACCAGCTTGTCGATCGGCGCCGACATCGCGTTCTTCACGAGGAGATCCGCGAGCCGCCGCGCCCACGGCTTCCTCGGATTGCTGAGTCGTTCCTGCAGCGAGTCGGTGACGGCGTCGATGATCGAAGGCACGAGGGGAAGTGTTCCCATCGCGCGACTTCGAATCATCACGGCACGGGACAAAGTGTCGGAGAGTGGTGAGTCGTTGTCATCGCGTCGCGGTGCGCTCGCTGGGCTTGCGACGAATTGTCACGCGACGGCGCCGGGTCCCTGTCCTCTCCGCGAGTTGTGCCCGGTACACCGCTTGCTGATGCGTCCGGCCGAACCATTTTCGGAGGGACTGAACCGCATGTTGAAGACCGCCGCTGTGCTGCTGTGCCTCGTCGCGCTCCCCGCCGTCGCATCGGAGGCGCCACTCAAGTCGACGTACGATCTGCAGTTCAAGGTCACCGATGCAGACGGGAAGAAGGTCATCCTCGAGAGCAGTGCTGCGATCGAGATGCGCTGGTCACAAAAGTTTTCCGCGAACGCTCAGGGAACGGCGGACGCGGTGGAGGTCACCGTCTCGGCCACGCCGGCGGAAGACGGAACGGTCGTGCTTCGCTTCGACTGGAGTGAAGCAGGCGCGGAAGGACGCCGGCTCGTCTGGTCACCGCGCCTCGCGATGGCTCGCAATTCGTCCGGAACCGCGAAGGTTCGCTGGGGAAATGATGGACGGACGCTCGAGGTGAAATTGAAGTGATGGCCCACCGTGGCCTGCGCTACGAATCGTTCGCATGGCAGTCACGATCCGGCCGGCGTCACTCGCGGACGCCCAGCTCATCAACGACATCTACAACCCGTACGTGCACAGCTCCACGTGCACGCTGCAGCTCGAGCCCACCACGCTGGAAGAACGTCAGGCGTGGATGCGGAACCTCTCGCCGAAACATCCGGTGATCATCGCGGAGGAGAACGGCGTCGCGGTGGGCTGGGGATCGCTGGTGCCGTTTCACGTTCGGCCCGGCTACCGCTTCAGCGTGGAGAACTCGGTCTACGTGCGTGAGGGCTTCCACGGTCGCGGAGTGGGCCAGGCGATCATGACCGAGCTCATCGCGAGCGCTCGCAGCTCCGGCTTCCACCTCATCGTCGCGCGCATCTCTTCCGATCAGACCTCGAGCGTGAAGCTCCACGAACGCTTCGGCTTCACGCACGCGGGCACGCTTCACGAGGTGGGCACCAAGTTCGGACGGTGGACGGACGTCTCGTTCTACGAGCTGCGGCTCTCCGACCGGGCACCGCCGGGGTAGCTACTTCGTCTCGCTCTGCGGAAGCTTCTGCTCCGTCGCGGGAGGCGTCTGCTCAACCGGTGTCTCCTTCTTCTCCGTCGCAGGCGTCTCCTCCGGCCTCGGCGGCAGCGCCTCGGTCTTCCCCTCTCGCTTGAACTCGTACCCAATCTCCGCGTCCACCGCGAAGCCGAACGTGTTGTCGTAGCGCTGGCTCTCGGGCGACACGCGGAACGTCTTGAACGCCCGGCCGTTCACGAACAGGAACGGAAGAATCCGCAGCCGCGCGCCCGCGAAGAAGATGCTCGAGTTGTCGTTCAGCGTCGTGAACGTGGAGAAGTCCATGAAGCCGCGCTTGTAGTAGCTGCCGAAGAACTGGA
>JBJMQN010000604.1:0-5031 GCA_045802665.1 Myxococcaceae bacterium
CTAGATTCGCCTTCGGACTGATCGTAGGTGCGATCAACAATATCATCGACAATTCCCTCTACTGGATGAGGGTTCGCTGGCCCGAAGTGCCACCACAACCGGAGCCCAGTCCGCGGAAGCTCTACATCGGGACTTCGGATGAATTCGAAGCCGGACCGGCTATTGTCATCGCGGACACCGGTCCGGGCTTCGAGGATACGCCAGATCGTCTAGTGCGGCCGTTCTTCACGCGGAAGCCGAACGGCATGGGGCTTGGGCTCGGCGGTGCGCGGCGGCTGGTCTCGGAGTTCGACATTCAGTCGACCGTGGGCAGCGGCACCCGGGTCAGCGCGGTCAGGTGGAGATGAGCGGCTACGAGTCGATCGTGCTGGAGGTCTCCGAGCCCTCACAGGTGGGCGAGGCGCGGCGGCTGACGCAGGCGCTCGGCCGGAACGTGGGGCTCGGCGAGGAAGAGCAGGGGCGCATCTCGCTCATCGCCACCGAGCTCGCCACCAACCTCGCGAAACACGCGAAGCAGGGCTACCTGCTCGTGCGCAGCACGAGTGTCCGGGAGACGCATGGTGTGGAGATCCTCGCCGTGGACAAGGGCCCCGGAATCTCGAACATCGGACAGGCGCTCCGCGACGGCTTCTCCACCAGCGGCACGCCGGGGCACGGGCTCGGCGTCGTGAAGCGGCAGTCCACCGAGTTCGACATTGCCTCCCATCCCGGAAAAGGCACCGTCGTGCTGAGCCACGTCTGCTTCGAGAACTGCCTGCCGCCGGGCTCGCTGGAGGTGGGCGCGGTGTGCGTGCGGCTCAAGGGCGAGCAGGTCGCGGGGGACGGCTGGGCGCTCCACGAACGCAATGGGCGCGCGACGCTGCTGGTGGTGGATGGGCTTGGGCACGGCCGGTTCGCGGCGGACGCGGCGGGCGAGGCCATCCGGACCTTCGCGGACCATGCCGCCGGTAACCCCGAAGACATCCTGAAAGAGCTGCACGCGGAGCTGCGCAAGACGCGCGGGGCGGCCGGCGCGGTGGCGGAGATGTTCTGCGCCGAAGGGCGCGTGTCCTTCAGCGGCGTCGGCAATGTCGCAGGCACGGTGCTCGTCGCCGGCAAGCGCCACAACCTGGTCTCGCAGAACGGCACGCTGGGCGCGGAGTCCCGCCGCATCACCGTGTTCGACTACCCGTTCCCGGAAGACGCGGTGCTGGTGCTCGCGACGGACGGCGTCGCCACGCACTGGGACCTCTCCCCCTATCCGGGGCTTCTGCATCGGCACCCCTCCATCATCGCCGCCGTCATCCACCGGGACTTCTCGCGCGGCCGCGACGACGCCACCGTGGTGGTCGCCAAGCGAAGCTCTCCGGCCTGACGGAAGCCCATGCTCACGCTCACCACCATCGAGCTTCGGCACGAGAACGACACGCTGCTCGCCCGGCAGCGCGTGCGCGACATCACCGAGATATTGGGCATGTCGCCGCAGGATCAGACGCGCTTCGCCACCTCCGTCTCCGAGCTCGTGCGCAACGCCTGGAACTACGCGGGCGGAGGTCGGGTGGAGCTGGGGCTGGATGTGGATCCCCCTCGCAGCCTCGTCGCTCGGGTCGTCGACAAGGGCCCCGGGATCAAGGATCTGGAACGCGTCCTCTCCGGCCGCTACCAGTCGCCCACCGGCATGGGACTTGGCCTCATCGGCAGCCGGCGGCTGATGGACACCTTCGACGTGCAGACGGGTCCGTCGGGCACCACCGTCACCGTGGGCAAGACGCTGCCGCCAGGCGCCGGCACCCGTCCTGCGGCTGAGTGGGCGCGGACCATCTCGGCGGAGCTCGCGGTGCGGCGGCCGTCGGATCCGCTGATGGACGCCCGCGAACGGAACCGCGAGCTGCTCCAGACGCTCGCGCAGCTGCAGACGCGCGAGCTTCAGTTGGAGGAGGCGAACCGGAAGCTGGAGCAGGCGAATCAGGAGCTGGAGGACACCAACCGCGGCGTCGTCGCCCTCTACGCGGAGCTGGATGCTCGAGCGGAGTTCGCGCGCCGCGCCTCCGAGCTCAAGACCCGCTTCCTCTCGCACCTGTCACACGAATTCCGGACGCCGCTGGGGAGCGTGCTGTCGCTGACGGATTTGCTCCTCGCGAGGCTGGATGGCCCGCTGAACCCCGAGCAGGAGACGCAGGTCCGGCTGATCCGAAAATCCACCAGCACGCTCTCGGAGCTGGTGGAGGATCTGCTCGACATCGCGCGGCTGGAGGCGGGGACGACGCAGCTTCGCGTCAGCGAGTTCACGGTGGCGGAGCTGTTCAACGCGCTTCGCGGAATGGTCCGCCCGCTGCTCGTGAACCCGGACGTGGACCTCATCTTCGAGTCCGAGAACCTCCCGCCGCTGCGCACCGACGAGGGCAAGGTCTCCCAGGTTTTGCGCAACCTCGTCTCCAACTCGCTCAAGTTCACCGAGCGCGGAGAGATTCGCGTCAAAGCGGCCCAGGGCCCGGACGGGCTGATCATTTTCACGGTCAGCGACACCGGCCTCGGGATTTCCGCGAAGGACCGCGAGCGCATCTTCGAAGAGTTCGTGCAGGTGGAGAACCGGCTCCAGAAGAACTTCAAAGGCACCGGCCTCGGGTTGCCGCTGTCACGAAAGCTGGCGGAGGTGCTCGGCGGTTCGCTGACGGTGGAGAGCGAGGAGGGGAAGGGCAGCACCTTCTATCTCGCGGTGAAGGACAATGTTGGTCAGGGAACCAAGACTGTTCCGTCGGGCGATGTGCACCTGCCGTCGGGCGAAGGGCGGCGGCTTCTGCTCGGCGATGACCACGCCGCGACCCGGTATCTGCTCACCGCGCAGCTTCGGGCGGCGGGTTACGAGGTGCAGGAGGCGAAGTCCGGCGACGAGGTGCTCGAGCTCGTTCGGGCGAACCCGCCGGATGGCCTCCTGCTGGATCTCGCGATGCCGGGCAAGTCTGGCTATGACGTGCTGGGAGCCCTGATGGCGGACGAACGCACGCGTACGTTGCCGGTGATCATCTACACCTCCAGCACGCTGACCGACGCCGAACGAGCGAAGCTCACGCACGCCGTGGCGATCGTGGGCAAGCCGGAGGCGAAGCCTCAGGAGTTCATGGTCGACTTGAGCGAGGCGCTGCTCCGCGCGAGGGTCTTCCGCCGGGAGGACCGCCGTGGCTGAGCCCGTGCGCATTCTCGTGGTCGATGACGACGACGCCAAGCGCTACGTCGTCATCCGGATGCTGCGGGCGGCGGGCTATCAGATCGACGAAGCGGCCACCGGACAGGCCACGCTGGACCGGGTGAAGCGCGAGCGCCCGGACCTCATCGTGCTGGACGTGAAGCTGCCGGACATCGACGGGATGGAGGTCGCGCGCAGGCTGAAGGAGGATCCGACCACCAGGAGCACGCTGGTGCTGCAGCTGTCCGCGAGGTTCCGAGACCCGGCCTCGCGCTCCATGGGCCTCGACGCCGGCGCGGACGCGTACCTCGCGCACCCGGTGGACAGCGAGGAGCTCCTCGCGACGGTGCGCGCGCTGCTCCGCATCTCCCGGAGCGAACGCGCACTTCGCGAGGCGAACGAACGAGCGCAGGAGGCGCTCCGGCAGGCCAACGACGCCGACGAACGGCTGCACCTCACGCTGGAGGTGACGCGGTTGGGGACGTGGGAGTGGCGCCCCGGTCAGACGTCGGTGCATCTGGACGCGAACCTGCGCGAGATCTGCGGCTTTGCTCCTGACGAGGTCATCTCCCGAGAGGAGGGGATGCGGCGCATCCACCCGGCGGATGCCGCCCGCGTGGAGCAGTCCGTTCAGGCGGCGCTGCGGGGAGACAACGACGGGCGCTTCGATGAGGAGTTCCGCGTGATGTCCGCCGGCGACGTGCGCTGGATCGAGACGCGCGGCCGCTGCTTCAGAGGCCCGGACGGCAGCCCGGACCGGTTCATCGGCACCGCGCAGCGCATCGATGACCGGAAGCGGCGCGAGGAGCAGGCGGAGCGGTGGGCGGAGTATCAGCAGTACATGCTCGGGGTGGTGGGCCACGACCTCCGAAATCCGCTCACGGCGATCATCACCACCGCCAGCACCCAGCTCCGAAAGACCGAAGACGAGACGCTCCGCCGCGCCTTCTCCCGAGTGCTCCAGAGCGGCACCCGCGCCAACCGCATCGTGAGCGGGCTGCTCGACTACACGCGCGCGCGGCTGGGCACCGGCATTCCGGTGGAGCGGCGCGAAGTGGACCTCTCCAGGCTCTTGCGGAACATCGTGGACGAAGCCATCGCCGCCGCGCCGGAGCGGCCGATCGCGATGGACGTCCCCAGCGAGCTCATCGGGCAGTGGGACGGGGACCGGCTGGATCAGGTCTTCATGAACCTGCTCACCAATGCGCTCCAGTACGGCCCTCCGCATGAGCCCATCAGCCTCTCCGCCGAGCTCGTCGCGAACCAGGCCCGCGTGCGGGTGCACAACGGCGGCTCGCCCATCCCCGAGGAGCTGCAGGCGCGCATCTTCGAGCCGTACCGGCGTGGCACTGACGACGGCCGCGGCCTGGGCCTCGGGCTGTACATCGTGAAGCAGCTCGTGACCGCCCATGGCGGTGAAGTCTCGGTCGCCTCGCAGCGGGGTCGGGGGACCACGTTCTCGGTCACCCTCCCGTTGCAGCCGCAGTGAGCCTAAGCTTCGCGAAGGAGAGGTCGCGCGTGCACCATCTTCGGCCAACCCACGAGACGATGTCGGTGAAGCAGCTCAAGCTGCTCGCGAAGGGCGGCTCGTGCGAGCAGCTCGAGCAGATCATCGGCCAGTTCGTTCTGGTGCGCCGCCCGCCGGAGCAGGTGATGAAGCGCCGGCTGATGGATCTGGAGATGGGCAAGACGAGGCCGACGCGAAGGCTCAGCACGAATTCCGAATCGCTGGCGCTGGAGTTCCTGCTCGACTTCGAGGACCTCGAGGTGCTGCCCGCGCCCACTGGCCGCGAAGCATGGAAAGTTGGTCGCGCACCCGAAGTTGACGTGGTGCTGGACCATCCGTCGGTCTCGAAGGCTCACGCGAC
>JBJMQN010000605.1:0-6602 GCA_045802665.1 Myxococcaceae bacterium
GAAGATTTGGACGTCAGCCCGGAAGCTGAGGACGGAAGCCGATCCGGCGTTCGGTGGGGAAGCCGGCGGCGATCCACGCGTGCAGACCGCCGTGGAGGCAGACCGCTCGGCGGTTTGCGGCGGTGATCATCCGCCACGCGCGCCGGGCATCCGCGCCGTCCGGCTTGTCGCCGCAGATGACGATGAGCTCGTCATCCGGGAGAGCCGTTACGCCGTGCTGGAGCTCGTGGAGGTTCATTCGAAGGGCGCCGGGGATCTGCAGCTCGGACAGGGCCCACTCACCGTCCTCGCGGCAATCCAGCACCAGCACTTCATCATCGCCGAGCCGCATGAGCAGCTCACTGCAGGGGATTTCAGGAGCCATCGTGGCCGTGTTCCTCCGGGAGGCTTCGCAAGTGCCAACCCGCAAGGTGTGGCGGACCGTTCCGCGTGGCCGGGCTGCCTGCCTGCTCGGGTGGCCGCCGGACGCTCGCGGGGCAGGCGAGTTCTGGTAGGGTCCCGCGCCCTGTCGGCCGTTTCACAAGGATTTCTGAAGCCCATGCTCCTCTCCGCGATTGCACCCCTGCTGCTCGCAGCAGTCACTCCGACCACGAACAGCCTTCCGCAGTTTCACCTGGAGGCGCGTCCCGGTCAGGTCCGCTTCGAAGCCGGCGTGCTGTCCGAGCCGTACACGCAGGATCTGAAGGAGGCCGCGCGGCGGTACCTCTCCACGCGCAAGGATCTCGCTCTGCCCGCGACGTCCACGCTGGTGAACCCGCAGATCATGGGCACCTGGTTCGGCGCGACCGTGCACTTCACCCAGTCCATCTCGGGCGTCGAGGTTGACGGCGCGCAGGTGGCGGTGACGTTCGATGCGCAGAAGCGCGTGATCCAGCTCACCTCCGGCATCGAGCCGTACGAGACCATCACCGGCTACTCGCTCAGCGCCCAGAAGGCGATGCAGCTCGCCGCTCGCGCGATCAACGGCACGTTGATGAAAGCGGACGGCACCCCGTACGGCGGAAGCAAGAAGCTCTACTTCGTGCGCGGCAACGAAGCGCGAGCGGGCTACCTCGTCTGGGCGCCGAACTTCGACATGACGCACAACTGGTACGTCGGCGTGGACGCCGCGACCGGCGCAATTTTGTTCAAGCAGGACCGCGTGCTGCACGTGAACAACGCGTACGCCGCGAACGTCTACCAGCGCAGCCCGGGCGGCAGGGACGCGGGCGTTGGCATCACGCCCACCCAGACGGTCACGCTCGAGCACGTCGACGGCGAGAACGACGGCGGCTTCGACGACGGCGGCTTCCTGAACGGGACGCAGTTCCTCGCGTGGGGCTGCTGCACGACGGAGGGCTGCAAGGCGGACGCGGGCCCCGCTCGCGTGCAGGGCACGTACAACTTCGGCGGCCAGAACATCCCCTACGACGTGGCGGTCTGCGATCGCCTCCAGCGCGCGACGAACTTGAACAACATCGGTTACGAGTACGCGCCGGTGGATCCGCCAAACCCGGTCTGCGGCAGCGGCGGCTGCACGGTGCGCCTGCACGATCCGGCGGATGAAGACCCGTTCGCCGAGGTGAACGCGTACTACCACGTGAACGAAGTCTACGATTACGTGCGCACTCTCTCGGTGTCGTCGAAGACGCTCTACCCGAGCGAGACCATCCCGCCCTTCCAGCTCCGTGACGCAGCCAACGGGAAGATCCCGTCGGTGTGGACGAACGCAGTGCTGCCGAACCAGAGCGAGGCGATCTCGTCGCTCTTCGGCGGCAGCCCGGTGGCCACCGCGAACACGATGGTGCACCTCGACAACGCGGCGTTCCTTCCGCACGAGGAGATGGGCTCGCTCGGACTTCCGGCGAACTACCTGTTCGACACCGACGCGCTGATCATCTGGCAGGGCGACAAGGCGGACTTCGCTTACGACGCGCCCGTGCTCTGGCACGAGTTCGGTCACGGAATGCTCTACTCGGCGGTGGGCCTCAAGTTCGACACCGTGGGCTGGGACTCGCGCTCCGCGAACAACGAAGGCGGCGCGCTGCACGAAGGCCTCGCGGATTACCTCGCGGTGTCGTTCGGACAGAACCCTGAGATTGGCCAGTACGTGGGCGTTCGCATCGACACCGCGGGCGCGCCGGCTGGCACCACGACCACCACCGCGCTTCGCGATGCGTCGGGTTCGAACAAGTGCCCGGACTCGCTCTGGGGCGAAGTCCACGAGGACGGTCAGCACGTCACGCAGTCGCTCTGGGAGGCTCGGAAGGAGATCTTCCAGGGCAACGATCAGGGCCGCACGTTCGACGCGGCGGTCTACGCGGCGATCGTCTCCATGGTGCCGACGGCGGACTTCGCGATCTTCGCGGCCGCGATGAACAACCACATCCAGCAGGCGTTCCCGAACGTGCAGCAGGCGCAGCAGAAGATGGCGGCGGTGTTCGACAGCCGCGGCGTCACCAACTGCAGCAAGGTGTTCGACATGACGAACGTCTCGCCGCTCCACCGCGACGTGTTCATCATTCAGGCGGGCGACGCGGCCGGCCTCGCGCAGAGCGCGCAGATCCCCGGTCCGTACCAGTTCAAGTTCTCGGTGCCGAACGGCGCGAAGTCGGTGTCCGTCTCGTTCCCGGTTCAGTCGAGCCCGTTCGGCGGCACGCAGATCCCGGCCCTCAAGATCCTCGCGAAGTCCGGCTCGCCGATCACGTTCAACAAGGGCGCGACCGACACGACGAATGACGCGGACAGCTCCGGCAACGCGGCCTCGGCGACCGGCGGCGCGGCGGCGAGCGCCACCGTCAACGTTCCATGCGGCGGCGATCTGTACGTGGCGCTCAGCGCGGCGGGCGGCCCGCAGCTTCAGAACCTGAGCTTCGCGGTCACCCCGCAGGACACCTGCGTCGTCGACTCGGGCGTTCCGGATGCGGGCACGACCACGAAGGTCCCGGCGATCACCGAGGGCGGCGCGGGCAGCGGCGGTTCGGCCGCGAAGACCGGCTGCGGCTGCGGTGCGACGGATGCCGGGATGATGGCGTTCGCGGCGATCGCGCTCTGCGTGGCGATGATGCGCCGGCGCGCGAGGCGGTAATCTCGCTCCCGCGGTCGCGTGAAGGTCTGCGCGATCGCGGGTTCAGCGGCCATGGACGAGAGGCGCTACTCGGCGGAGTTCCGGCTTCGCGTCACGGCTCGGAAGGAAGACATCGACGAGCTGTCGCACGTGTCGAACATCGTCTACGTGCGCTGGATGCAGGATGTCGCCGTGGCCCACTCGTCGAGCGTGGGCTGGACGCCTGAGGCGTATCTGCGCTCCGGGAGGGTCTTCGTCGTTCGCCGGCACGAGATTGAGTACTTCGGGTCGGCGGTCGAGGGCGACGAGGTGGAGCTCGTCACGTGGATCGACGAGGTGACCGCCGCGACCTCGCTTCGGCGGACTCGGATGGTTCGCGTTCGCGATGGGGCGGAGCTGGTTCGCGGGGCGACGCTCTGGGTTCTGGTCTCCACGGCAAAGCAGCGGCCGGTTCGGATCCCGGAGGAGATTCTGACCGCGTTCAGCCGGCCTTAGAGCCCCATCTGCCTGGCGATGATCTCGTTCATGATCTCGCTGGTGCCTCCTCCGATGGGACCCAGGCGCGCGTCTCTCCAGTGCCGCTCGATGTCGAACTCCTGCATGTAGCCGGCGCCGCCGTGGAGCTGGAGCGACTGATCGGCGAGCCGGCAGCACATCTCGGTCGCGACCTTCTTCGCCATCGACGTCTGTGCGATCGCGTTCTCGCCGCCGATGTGGAGGCGGAGCGCATGGTAGGTGAGCTGCCTCGCGGCCTCGAGGTCCGTCATCATGTCCGCGAGCTTGTGCTTGGTGAGCTGGAACTGCGCGATCGACTTGCCGAAGGCCTTGCGGTCCTGCGCGTACTGAATCGCGGTGTGGAGGATGTCCTCCGCGGCGCCCACGGCTCCCAGCGCGAGTGACAGCCGCTCCCACTGGAAGTTGCCCATGATCTGAGGGAAGCCGTTGCCCTCTTCGCCGAGCAGATTCTCAACCGGAACGCGGCAGTCCTCGAACACGAGCTCCGCGGTGTCGGACGCTCGCCAGCCCAGCTTCTGCAGCTTGCGCCCCACGGAGAAACCCTCCGTCCCCTTCTCCACCACGAGCATCGAGAGGCCTTTGTGGCCCGACTCGGCGGTGCCGGTGCGCACGGCGACGACGACGAAGTCTGCTCGCACGCCGTTGGTGATGTAGAGCTTGCTGCCATTCACGACGAAGTGTTTTCCGTCGCGGCGTGCGGTGGTGCGGAGGCCCGCCACGTCCGAGCCTGCGTTCGGCTCGGTGATCCCCAGCGCGCCGATCTTCTCGCCGCGGATCGCCGGCGCGAGCCAGCGCTGCTTCTGCTCGTGCGTGCCGAAGAGATTCAACGGGCCGGTGGAGATCGTGAACTGCCCGCCGAGCCCCGCCGCGACTCCCCCGCTCCCGCACTTGGAGAGCTCCTCGAGCAGCACTGCTTCGTAGAGCTCGCCGGCGTTCGTGCCGCCGTACTGCTCGGGGTACTTGAGGCCCAGAAAGCCGTGCGCGCCGAAGCTCTTGAACAGCTCCCGGGGGAACTCTTCAGCCTTCTCCCACTCGCGCACGAACGGCTTGATCTCCTTCTCGATCACGGACCGGACCGTGGCGCGAAACGCGTGGTGTTCTTCCTCGAAAAGCCCGTAGCCGCTGAGCATGAAAATCTCCCGCGAGTGCTGCGAAATGGCCGCGAACTCTACTCTCTGGTCAGCGAAAGGTTGCCTTGACCGTCCTGTGATTCGAGTGCGATAAGCCCCGCGCGTTTTGCTTCGGGCGCCATAGCCAAGTGGTAAGGCAAGGGTCTGCAAAACCCTCATTCCCCGGTTCGAATCCGGGTGGCGCCTCTTCCTCTCGCTCGGCCGTTCGGGCCCGCTTGCGACGAGTACTCCTCCTCCTGAGTTTTGCGTGGGTCGCCGGGGCTTGTGCTCACGGGAGCGGTGCGGCTGCGCCGGCGGGTGTCGGCGGTGCGGGAGTTCAGAACGACGCCGGAACGCCGGTTCGTGATGCGGGTGTTGGGCAACGTGACGCGGGGAGCTCGGCCTTCGACGGAGGACGGCTGACGGATCCGGGGCTCGGCGATCTTCCGGATCCGGACGCGGCGTTGGATGCGGCGGCGACGAAGCGCCTGGATTTCCGCAATGGCGATCCGCGTGTGCCCGTGAAGCTGATGGAGGGCGCCAAAGAGGTCACGTTCATCCCTCGCGGGCGCGTGCGGATGAAGCTCTCCGGCAGCGTGGAGAAGAGCGTGGATGCTCCCGCGAATTCGGTCTGGCGGGTGCGCATCACGTCCAGCACGCCGGCGGAAATAGTCGCGCGCGTGCAGCTCGCCGAGTTCCCATTCGCGGACAAGGACGGGCTCGCGCAGGAGCAGAAGAGCTGGGAGGACAAGGGCCTCAAGGTCCGAGCGCACATCCTCGGCGGCATCTACGGCATCGCCGGGAAAGTGATCGACAACCGGCGCTACCTCCTGCTCATCGACGAGGCGCTGTCTCCCGAAAAAGCGCAGGCGCTGCAGGCGGAGATCGTCCGCAAGTACGGCGTGCGGACATCTCTCTTCGAGGAGACGAAGACGCCGTCGTCAGGCGTGCTGGAGCTGCTCGATGAGAACGGCGGCGTGGTCGCGGTGGCGCAGGATCGGATCCGCACCGAGGTGGAGGGCGAGGCCGGCTTCGAGGTGAAGAAGGTCGAGTACGGCGTCGGCTACGACTTCCACGGCTTCGAGGATCGTTCGTACCGCGGCCAGCTCACGCTGCTCATCGATCGCAAAGGGGCCATCGCGGTGGTGAACGTCGTCTCGCTGGAGGATCTGCTCCGCGGCCTCGTTCCGTCCGAGATCTACGCGAAGGCGCACGTGGAGGCGCTGAAGGCACAGGCGGTGACCGCTCGAGGGGAGGTGCTCGCGAAGATCGGCACCAAGCATCTGGCGGATCCGTACCTGCTCTGCTCGGAGCAGCACTGCGCGGTCTACAAGGGACGAAGCGGCGAGGTCGCGAGCGCGAACGCAGCGGTCTCGGCCACCAGAGGCGAGGCGCTGTTCAGCAAAGACGGCCGGCTCGTGGACTCGGTCTACAGCGCGGTCTGCGGCGGCCACACCGAGAACAACGACGTCGTCTGGGGCGGCCCGCCGAATCCATCGCTCCGCGGCGTGCCCGACTTCATCGGCCCGGAGAAGAATCTCCCGAGCCCGAAAAATCTGGAGGCGTTCCTCTCCACCGAGCTTCCCTCCGCCTGCCGTCTCTCGACGTTCGCGCAGCCCAACAAGTACCGCTGGGAGAAGCGCTTCACCGCGGACGAAGTGAACGCTTTCACCTCGAAGCTCGGCATCGGAAAAGTGATGGCGATGGCGGTGACGGATCGCGGCGTTTCAGGCCGAGCCCGCCTGCTCACCATCTCCGGCGAAGAAGGCGCGACGCAGATCCGCGGCGAGCTCAACATCCGCCGCCTGTTCGGCATGCTGAACAGCGCGATGTTCCTGGTCACCCCGGAGAAGAAGGACGGAAAGCTCGTGGGCTGGCTGTTCCGCGGCGGCGGATGGGGCCACGGGGTAGGAATGTGTCAGACAGGCGCC
>JBJMQN010000606.1:0-3712 GCA_045802665.1 Myxococcaceae bacterium
CGAGCTCACGCTGGAGCCCGAGGCGAAGCCGACGGCGATCCTCGTCACGGCCGTGGACAAGGACAACAAGCCCGTCGCCGCCGCCGTGAAGGTGAAGGGCGAGAAGGAACAGGAGCTCAAGCTCACCGACAAGCCCGAGCCCGCCCGGTTGGAGCTCGCCCCTGGCAAGTACACGCTGGATGTGAACGCGGACGGGTACCTGTCGCAGACCCGCGATGTGCAGATTGCGCAGGGCGTGGAGATGCCGGTCGCGTTCCAGCTCCAGCCGCAGCCGAAGAAGAAGCTGGTGGTCGTTCGCGAGAACAAGATCGACATCCTGCAGCAGGTCCACTTCGCCACCGGTAAGGCGACGATCCACCCGGACAGCTTCCAGCTGCTCGATCAGGTGGTGGACGCGATCATCAAGAGCAACATCAAGAAGCTGCGCGTCGAAGGCCACACCGACAACAAGGGCAGCAAGAGCGCGAATCTGAAGCTGTCTCAGGACCGAGCGACCGCCGTGGCTGACTACATGATCAAGTCCGGCATCGACGCCTCGCGCGTGGAGGCCGTGGGCTACGGCGACTCCAAGCCCATCGCTCCCAACCTGACCGAACGCGGCCGCCAGCTCAACCGCCGCGTCGAGTTCGTCATCACCGACCGGTGACCCCGCGTGGGGCCTCGTCCCCCACATGGGCTTGCCGCTAGAGTCCGGGACGTGCGCACGCTCGTTCCCGCTCTCCTCATCGCCGTGGTGCTGACCGCCTGCGGTCCGCAGCAGCCCCCTCCCCCGCCGCCGCCGCCGGATCCGCCGCAGGTCTTCGTCACGGTTCCTGAGTCCAACGTCGTCGGCTCGGAGATGGAGGTTCGCGTCTCCGTCACCGGCTGCGATTCGGTGACCGCGCTCGCGCTGTTCACGAACGTTCCCGGCGGCTCTGAGCATCAGCTCAAGTCGATCACGTGGAGCGGCAACCCGACGATCGTGAAGCTCCAGTCCAAAGAGATCCCGTACCAGGAGGTGGGCATCGCCGCGCACCTCGCGCTCAAAGCGAAGGCCGCGTGCGACGACGGCCGCACGAACACCAGCACCGCGGTGGCGGCGACGTTCTTCCCGGTGGCGCAGAAGATCAGCCAGGGCGGCGCGCAGGTGCTCCCGGACGTCTTCGTGGCGGACGGCTTCGGCACCAACGTGCTCTTCACCGGCTGCGCGGGCGGAAACGTGCCGGGCACCACCGTGCTCGCGCAGGTGAACGCGACGGGCGAGGTGACGCAGATCAAGCAGAACATCCCGTACCCGTGCGCAATCAACTCGGTCATCACCGAACGCAACAACGCGTCGGGCCGCCGCTGGCTCTGGACTGACGACGTGGGCGGCTTCGCATTCGACGCGAACCTGAACATCGGCGGCGCGTCCCCTTCGAAGACGAACGCGCTGGGCGTGATGCCGAACGGCGATGCGATCGTCTGGAACAAGTCCGCGCTGAACAACCCGATGAGCTGGATCGGCGGCGGCAATGGCGCGATCAAGTGGAGCGGTGCGCCGCAGGGACAGCTCGCCGGACCGCCGACGCTTCGCAACACCTTCGGCGTCTACGTGCCCGAGGTCCTCTATGACTTCGGCTCCAACTCGGCGACGTTCCAGATCGAGAACTTCGACGACACCAATGGCGTCTCGAAGGGCCTCTACGCGCTGACCACGTGGCAGTACGGGCTCGGCGACACGCCGTACATCCCGCAGGCGGCGTTCAACAACGACGTGACGATCGTCTATCTGCCGATTCCGCTCGCGGGAGGGATTTCGTCGCAGGTCTGGGCCTGCAGCACGACGACGCCGTGCAATCCGAGCAACGCGCGGTGGGCAGCGTCGCTCGATGGTCAGGTGCAGGTGGTGGTGCCCTTCCACGGCGGCTCCAAGCTCGTGGCGGCGGCGCTGGATCGCGTCTGGTTCCTCGACGCGAACACCGGCGCGGTGCTGAACAAGGGCGGGCAGGCCATCTTCCCGAGCCAGGGCCTCGTCACGCTCAGCATCGAAGTCGACAAGAACGGGCAGGACGTCTACCTGTTCAACACGCCCATTCCGCGCGAAGGCCAGACGTCGAGCCCGTTCGCGGTGGAGGTCGTCGGGATCGACTCGCCGGCGCAGGGCGAGGTGTTCCGGTTCCAGCTCGACAACTCGTCGCTCATCGGCGCGCTGGACGACGGCAGCCCCGCTCAGCTCTGGATGCGGATTGGACCCGATATGGTGAAGCCGTTGCCGCTCGCCGAGTACCGGGCGGTCCACCCGACGAACTGATTCATCCGCTCAGTCCCCGCGGCAGGGGGACGCCGAGGAGGCCGGCTGCGCCGGCGGCGATCGAACTCAGTCCCCGCGGCAGGGGGACGCCGACGAGGCCGGCTGCGCCGGCGGCGATCGAACTCAGTCGTTCGTGAAGGTGCTCTTCACGCGCTGGCTGAGCAGGAAGTACGGGATCCAGACCGCGGGCCACACGAACGAGTAGATGACGCCGCCGCCGCGGATCCCGCCGATGCCGAAGCCGGTCATGAGTCCGATGATCGCGCCCATCGCGCCCAGGCCGTAGTACGCAATCATCAGCTTCGGGGTGAGCCGCTTCTTCTGGAAGAAGAACACGGCCGCCGCCGCGCCCACCGCCATTGCCGCGAGAGTGAACAGCCCCATCAACGTCCCGCCGATGCCGAACCCGAACATGAGGCGTAGAGAGACCGGGACCGCCCAGAGCAGGCTGAGCAGGTTCAGCACGAGGCCAATCGCGGGGATGAGCAGCCAGCCGCCGATCCCGTAGACGTCGAACGCAGCGGCGCCCCGGCGGGCGCGGCAGCTCTCACACTTCGGCTCGGCGGCGCCGAGGTTCGGCTCGCACTTCGCGCAGATGGGCTTGTTGCAGCGGGAGCACTTGCCGGCCACAGGCCATTCGGGATGCAGCTCGCAGTTCACGTTCTTCCCCCTCGCGCCACCAGGAGCGCCTCGAGATTCCCCGCCGGACCGGGCACGGGCGAATCCATGAGTCCTACAACGACGAGGCCCGAATCTTCGACGAACTTCTGCACCGACGCGATCGCCCCAGACCGTGCAGCCTCGTCGCGGACCACGCCGCCCTTGCCCACGTTCTCGCGCCCCACCTCGAACTGCGGCTTCACCAGCGCGATCAGGAGCCCTCTGGGTTTCAGCTTCGGGAGCACGGCCGGCAGCACCTGCTTGAGGGAGATGAAGCTCACGTCGATGACGACCACGTCCACCTTCTCCGGGAGATCTTCGTCCGAGAGAAAGCGCGCGTTGACCTGCTCGCGGGAGATGACGCGCGGATCTTTGCGGAGCTTCTCGTGGAGCTGCGCGCGGCCGACGTCGATCGCGTGGACCCTGATGGCGCCCTCCTGCAACAGGCAGTCAGTGAAGCCGCCGGTGGATGCGCCGATGTCCGCCGCGACCGCGCCTTTCACGTCCAGCTTGAAGTGATCGATCGCGCCCTTGAGCTTGAGGCCGCCGCGGGAGACGTAAGGCAGCACCTCGCCTTTGAGCCGCACGTCCGCGTCCACGCTGACCTGCGCGCCCGGTTTGTCGATGCGCTGATCGTCCACCACGACCTGTCCCGCAAGGATCAGCGCCTGAGCTTTGGTGCGTGACTCAGCGAGTCCCCGCTCGACGACGAGCACATCGACGCGCTCCTTCTTCGACTTCAACGAAGAAGCTCCCTTGCAGCCTTCGCGATGCCGGCCG
>JBJMQN010000607.1:0-3363 GCA_045802665.1 Myxococcaceae bacterium
AATCGACGATGGCCGTCGTTCGCTCGGAGAGATGTGTCGGCGCAGCGCGCTGACTTCGTCACGAAGACGTCTTCGCTCGAGCCCTCGAGCCTGCGCGGATCGAGCAACACCCGAAATCCGAGCGGCCCTCGTCCCCTCAAGAGCAGAGCGCGGAACCGACGACCCTCTTCGTGCTCATGGACTTTGTTTACTTCTTCGTCCCGGGGAGCTCTCTGCTCAGAGGCGAGGCGGTGAGTTCAACGCTCCGACTTCGGTGCTCGCCGCGAACAGGCCTCGCGGCGCGAGCTTTCTTTGACTCATTGAGCGAAGCGATGATGGCCATCGTTCTACGCAGCGCGCTGACTTCGTCACGATGACGTCTTCGCTCGAGCCCTCGAGCCTGCGCGTGTCGAGCAACACCCGAAATCCGAGCGGCCCTCGTCCCCTCAAGAGCAGAGCGCGGGACCGACGACCCTCTTCGCGCTCATGGACTTTGTTTAGTGCGCCAGGAAGCTCGGCGCAGGAGGAGGAGCGCATGGTGAGACTCTGAAACCTGTGAGAGCGACCCAGCGGGACGAATCCCGCGCGGCCAAAGCGAAAGCAGGCCGGTAGCGAGTCTTGCGTGGGCTGCGGTGACGCAGACTGCGAAGCGTAGACAGCGAGCGAGTGGGCCGTGCGATGCAGCCCCGAAAGGTCCTTTTCGTGGAGCCGAGAGCGTTAAACAGCTCGAAGGCAGCACCGCGCGAAAGCGCGGCTCCACCGGGGTCGAAGAGCACGGCACGTGAGCGAGACGGGTCGCACGGGAACCTTGGGAGGCCCTGCGCTTCCACCTCAAAGCCGGTTGGGGAATCCGGACTGAACAACCCTGGCCTCGAAGAGATGCGTCCGACTCAGCGAGGAGTGAACGACGGACGAGGGTGGTACCGACGGGCGAGCGAAAGCGGAGCCTTGAGGACGGAACGAGCAACAGGGAGTCGGAGCGCCTCGTAGTACCGACGAGAGCGGCGAACTCACTCGTGAGGAGCCGAAGGAGGGAAGGGGGCGCCGGAGCATGGAACTGCTGGAGGGAAAGCACGTGGGAACATCGAGTCCCGACAACGTCTCAACGAAACAACAGCGGATAGCGAAATTGGCGAAGGAGGAGAAACGAGCGCTCACCACGCTCGCTCACCACATCGACATCGAATGGCTCGAAGAGGCTTTTCGGCGGACACGAAAGGACGGGGCACCGGGTACTGACGGAGTCACGGCGACGGAATACGAGGCGAAGCTGCGGGAAAACCTGCAGCGGCTTCTCGACGGAGCCAAGTCAGGGACGTACCGGGCGCCTGCGGTGCGACGTGTCCACATCCCGAAGGGAGATGGGAAGCAGCTGCGGCCCATCGGCATTCCAACCTTCGAGGACAAAGTGCTGCAACGCGCGGTGCACATGGTGCTGGAGCCGGTTTACGAGCAGGAGTTTCACGACTGCTCATACGGCTTCCGCTCCGGACGCTCAGCGCATCAGGCACTGAGAAGTCTGCGAGAGCAGATGATGGAGATGGGGGGAGGCTGGCTGCTGGAGGTCGACATCAAGAGCTTCTTCGACACGCTCGACCACCGGCATCTGCAGGAACTTCTTCGCCGAAGAGTGCGCGATGGCGTGCTGTTACGGCTCATCGGCAAATGGCTGAACGCGGGCGTGCAACACGAGGGGCGCCACACGCGCCCCGAAGCAGGCACCCCGCAAGGGGGAGTCATCTCCCCGCTGCTGGCGAACATCTACCTTCATGAGGTGCTCGACGAATGGGTGGAGAAGGAAGTGAAGCCGCGACTGGGCGGCCGCTGCTTCCTCATCCGCTATGCAGACGACTTCGTCATGGGCTTCTTCCTCGAGGCCGATGCTCGCCGCGTCCTGGACGTGCTTCCCAAACGCTTCGGAAAGTACGGCCTGACGCTGCACCCGGAGAAGACGCGGCTCGTCCGCTTCGAAAGGCCGAAGGCCAACGGCTCCACCGAGCCCGAGTCCTTCGACTTCTTGGCCTTCACCCATTACTGGGCGCGAAGTCTGAAGGGGCTCTGGGTCATCAAACGCAAAACAGCCAAAAGCCGATTCACGCGGTCCCTAAGCCGCATCCGAGAGTGGTGCCGTCGATTCCGCCACGCTCCCATTGCCGTCCAGCACCAACACCTCAGCGCTGCGATGCGCGGGCACTTTGGGTACTTCGGAATCTCGGGGAACTCAGCCGCGCTCGCTCGTTTTGCGCACGAGGTCAAACGCGTGTGGCACAAGTGGCTCGCCCGCCGGTCGCAGCGCGGCATGCGCTGGGACGTCTTCAAGGCGCTCATCCACCGCCATCCCCTGCCAGCACCCCGGGTGATGAAACACGCGATCGCGTAGCCAATCCATGCGCCGAAGAGCCGGATGCGAGAAATCCGCACGTCCGGATCTGTGAGGGCCCCGAGTCATTTTCGATCGGGGCTACTCGACCTTGTCCATCTTCGTCTCGGCCTTCGGCGGCAGCTCGCCGTGAGCCGCAGCCGTGGCAGGCGGAACAGGCGCAGGCGGAGCGGGCGGCGGGACGGAAGGCGGCTCGGTGATCGCGTCCTTCGTGAACTGCGCGATCGAGCTCGGCGGTGAAGGCAGCGGCGGCAGCGATCCCAAGCCCATCGCCGACGCGCGCGGCAGCTCGAGATCCGCGTACTCGAGCAGCGTCGCCACCAGCGTCAGCACCAGCGGCCCCATGAAGATGCCGGCGAAGCCGAACACGCTGATGCCTCCGAGCAAGCCGACGAAGACCAGCAGCGTCGAGGCCTTCGAGCTGCCCGAGATGATCAGCGGGCGCACCACGTTGTCGCTGCCCGCCACCAGAATGATGCTCCACAGCGTGAGGAACACCGCCCACCCCGTCTGACCTTGCGCGATCAGCGTGATCACCGCGGGCACCCACACCAGCGACGTGCCGACGATCGGGATCAACGACGCGATCGCGCCCACCGCGCCGAACACGAGAGGAGAAGGCAGGCCCGCGATCGCGAACCCAATACCACCCAGCGGGCCTTGCACGAGCGCCGTCACCGCGGTGCCGAGCACCACTGCGCGCGTGACGCCGCCCAGCGTGCCAGCGAGCTCGATCTTCCGCGCGGGCGTCATCGGCACGAGCCGAATGCCGCGCTCCAGCATTCCCTTCCCGTCGCGCAGGAAGAAGAACAGCAGGAACATCGTGAGCGAGAACTGGGTGATCACGTTGAACGCGCCGACCACCACCGTGCCGCCGAGGGAGGCGACCTGCTGCAGCGCTCCCTGCGCGGTCTCGATCGCCTCTTTCAGAATCTGATCCTTCGAGAGCGACGTGAACTCGCCCGCCCTGGTGAGCAGCGCCTGCACGGGCCCGAACTCGAGGA
>JBJMQN010000608.1:0-3150 GCA_045802665.1 Myxococcaceae bacterium
CCCACGTTGCACCGGCTCCACTTCCTGCAGAGCGAGTTTTTCTTCGACACGTACTCGGCGGAGTCGTCGCTGGTTCGCTATGACTACTCGGTCGATCGTCAGGCGCCGTTTCTGCGCGTCACGTCGTTCTTCGGGCAGCCGCATAGGTTCGATCTGAACCTCGACGCGGCGGGGTACTTCGAGGCGCTGCATCTCGAATGGATCCGCCGAGGCGGCCAGACCGCGACGTTCCTCACGCTGGGCGATGCGGAGGTGACATTCGACCTGTGGCATTCGAAGGATCTCGTCTCTTACGTTCGAGTGCGAGGAGGCTTCGCCGCTGAGCAGGACGTGCTCCAGAAGTTCCTCGCGCTGCGCCCCACGGCTGCCGTGGAGGGAGACTTCACGCTGGACAACGACGGCTTCCACCACGTCACGTTCCAGGTGCAGGGCGAGAAGCTGCTCTTCGACAAGGCGCTGATCGGCAGGCCGCTGAACCCCGAACGGCTGAGAGCGAAGGCGGGCTACGAGGTCATCTTCATCGCCTTGAACGATCAGCCGCTCACGTTGGTCCTCGATGCGCGAGCGACCTACCGAGACGATCTCACCTCGCAAGCGCCGGGCTGGGAGTACCAGGCGGGAGCGGGACTGCGCTTCAGCTTCTGGGCGCCGGCGAGACGCAACGCACGGTTGCAGACGGCACTCCGCTAACCGCGCCGCGTGCTGACCACTCTCCTCATCGCGACGCTGATCGCGGCGGAACCTGACGTCTCGGCCGACAAGTGCGTCGGCGTTGACGCGCAGGGAGAGGAGTTTCCGACCTGCTTCGATCCAGGGAACGGGTTGGAGCTCGGAGCGCTCGGGTTCGGACGAGAGCTGAACGGAGGCGTTCATCTCAGCCCCGTGATTCATGGCGCCGTGCTGCTGCGGACGGAGAGAAATTCGATCAGCAAGGAAGGCACGCGGTGGTTCAACGAGCACCGCTTCCTCGACACGCGCGTCCAGCCGGATGAGTCGCAGCGGACGCTGGTGGTGACCGCGTATCAGGGGAATTTCAGGCGCCACTTGAAGGAAGGATTTCTGCTGGTGCCTTCCACGCCGCCGATCCGACTCCCCTTCCCCTTCGACTTCTCGATCAATCTCTCGCTGCTTCGGTACGAGCGCCGCGTCTTCGAGGGAGATGGGTACACCGTCGAGACCGGCCGCGCGGCGATTCTGCTGGACCCGATCCGATCGCCGACGGGAGCGCTGCGCCTCGCGTTCGGTCCCTCGCTGTCACATCAGCTGCGAGTGCGAGGCGGAGGGGACGTTCAGCAGGAGTTCTCGCCGCTGACTTCTCTGTACGTGGAGTTCGTCGGAGAGACCGACGATGGCTGGTGGAACATTCGAGCGAACGCGCTCGCCGGATACGTGTTCACGCCGGACGGGTTGTCGTTTCTGCGCATTCGATCCGAAGCCGCGATCGATCGGTTGATCTTCGCGGTGAACGACCAGCCCGTGGTGCTGCGCCTTGGTGGAACGTACTCGCGAGCGGACGCGGGGATTTTTCACGAGACCGAATACACGGTGTCGCTCGGGCTCGTGATGAGGCTGCTCAGTCCGTCCGGCGGATGAGTCAGCTCACCTCGCCAGCAACCCGTTGAAGATCATCTCCAGCGCCACCGCTCGTCTCTGTTGCACGCGCGCGACGCGCTCCGGTCCGCTCGGATTCGAGACGAAGCCCGAGATGTGGAGATCCAGCAGCACCATCGCCACCGCCTGAGCGGAGAGATCGCCCCGGAACACGCCCTGTGCGATGCCCTGCTTGATCGCGTCCACGATCGTGTCGGTCGTCCTTTCGCGCAGGATTTGAAACCGTTCGCCCCAGCTCGGCAGTTGGTCCGCGCAGATCCCGAGCATGAGCTGCAAGAGCAGCGGCTTCGTCTCGAGGTAGCTGCCCGACTTGGCCGCGAGCACGCCGAACAACTCCTTCGCGCTCATCTTCTTGTCCAGCCAGGTACGGCTGAGCTCGATGAACCGCTCGACCTCGTAGGCCACGGCTTGATGGAAGAGGTCCTCCTTGTTGAGCGCGTGCTTGTGAACCTCCGCCTTCGGCACGCCCGCCTTCGAGGCGATCTCGTCGACGGTGACGTTCCGAAATCCGGAGCGTGCGAAAAGCTCCACCGCGGCGCTCAAGAGCAGATCCTTCGCGCTGCCCGGGGTGGCCTCACCTCGCCACGCGGGCGTCGTCGGGGTCATCGGCGGCGGCGCGGCGCCGGTCAGCAGCGGGTTCGGTCGCGAGGACTTCTTCGCGGGGGCGAACTGGTCGCCATCGATCGACTTTCCCCTCGGTGGTTCCGTTTCCTCGACCGAGCGTTTGTAGACCTGGGCCCGCGCCTTCTTGAGGAGATCCGGCAGCTCTTCAGCCATGCGCGCACCCTACTCCAGCGGGCATTGCGCTACAGTGCGCGGCCGTGAACCGGCGCCTCGCGACGTGTCTCTCCCTCGCTGTGCTCCTCTCCGGCTGCCCCGACGCGGACGACCTGGACTCGCTGAAGAACCAGGATCCGTCGATGAGCGATTCGGAGAAGAACATCAAATTTCAGAAGTCGCTCGAGCAGGCGAAGCAGGGAAAGGAGACCGAACCTTCGGGCGTTCAGCTGAAAGAATTCGTCGACTCGCCGTCGAAGAAAAAGCCCGTGGACGCAGGGACCGAAGTCGCCGCGGCCGCCGAGCCCGAGAAGCCCGCTGCCGTCGTCGAAGAGCCGAAGAAGCCCGCGGAGAATCCGCTCGTGACGGGTTGGAAGAACGCGCAGGTCGGCGACTTCGCGCAGGTTCACTGCGTCGCGGACGTCACGATGTTCGGAAACGAGGTCGTGCGGACCGTCGACATGAAGATGGCGGTGACGAACGCGACCGACGACAAGGTGACCGTCGCCGTGGACGCCTCCACACTGGAAGAGCGCCCGAAGAGCCGCACGAAGAACAAGAAGGCGGCGCAGAAGAAAATCCAGAGGAAGGACAGCTTCGAGATCTCCGTCGCAAGAGCGCCGGCGTCGAAACAGCCCGAGGTCCTCGCGCTCTTCGCGAACCCGAAGGAGGACACGCTCAAGCTCGGCGCGACGAAGGTCGACGCTTCCTGCTCCAGCGAAGAGGTCTCTGGCGGTCCGAAGTCCGAACGGTGCGTCGCCA
>JBJMQN010000609.1:0-3397 GCA_045802665.1 Myxococcaceae bacterium
CCGGCGCGCGTCAGGTGGACACCGCCCCGAACGTCATCGCCTCGCCGGTGGACGGCGCCGTGAGCCAGTGTGGCTACTCGGAAAAAGGCGAGATGATCCAGGCGAAGGGCGTGAACTACCCGGTGGAGAAGCTGCTCGGGGATCGCGCGGCGGCTGAGCCTTACCTGGGCGGCGCGTTCGCCACGCTCTATCTCTCCCCGCGCGACTACCACCGCATCCACGCGCCGGTCTCCGGCGACATCTACGGCTACTCGTACATCCCCGGCGAGTTCTGGCCGGTGAACCCCGCGTCGGTGAAGCTCAAAGACGCGCTGTTCTGCGTGAACGAGCGGCTGGTGAGCTACCTCGACACGAAGGCGGGAAAGGTCGCGGTGGTGAAGGTCGGCGCGACCTGTGTCTCGCGGATTCGCGCCTCCTACGACCAGATCGTCACCCACGCCGGCAAGCCCGCGGTCACGGTTCAGTACGACCAGAAGAAGCACGTGGAGAAGGGCGAGGAGCTGGGCGTGTTCGAGATGGGCTCCACGGTGATCCTCCTGTTCGAGACGGGCAGGGTGAAGTGGGAGCAGAGCCTCGTCCCGGAAGCGAAGGTCCGGATGGGGCAGCGGATCGGGGTCTTCACGTGAGCCAGAAGTTCGCCGGCGTGAAGGGGATGAACGACGTGCTGTCCCCTGACGTCGACAGCTGGGAGTTTCTGGAGGAGACCGCGCGCAATCTGTTCCGGCGGTTCGGCTTTCACGAGCTCCGCACGCCGATCGTCGAGGACACCGCGCTGTTCGTGCGCAGCGTGGGCGAGGAGACGGACATCGTCGGCAAGGAGATGTACACGTTCGACGATCGCGGCGGACGGAGCCTGTCCCTGCGGCCCGAAGGAACGGCGCCGGCGGCGCGCGCGTACATCGAGCACTCGATCCTGAACAAGGAGCCCGTGACCCGCTGGTTCTACATGGGGCCCATGTTCCGCTACGAGCGGATGAAGACCGGGCGCTACCGCCAGTTCAACCAGATCGGCGCAGAGGCGTATGGCGCGAAGGAGCCTCTGCAGGACGTCGAGGTGATCGACTACGTGATGCAGCTCCTCACGGCGCTGGGCCTGGAGGGCGTGAGCCTGCACCTCAACTCGCTGGGCGACGACAAGTGCCGGCCGCAGTATCAGCAGGCCCTGGTCTCGTACCTGACCTCGCACCGCGAAGAGCTGTGCGAAGACTGCCAGCGGCGGCTCGAGACGAATCCGCTGCGCGTCCTCGATTGCAAGAACGAGCAGTGTCAGCGCGTGGCCGCCGGCGCGCCCTCCATTCTGGAATCGCTCTGCGACGAGTGCCGGGCGCACTTCGACGAGGTGCGGAAGCTGCTGGAGGGTCTGGGCATCCGCTACGAGCTGGATCCGCGGATGGTGCGCGGGCTGGATTACTACACGCGCACGGCGTTCGAGTTCATCGCCTCCGATCCGGTGCTGGGGACGGCGAGCGCGGTGGGCGGCGGCGGGCGGTATGACAAGTTGGTGAAGTCGCTCGGCGGACCGGACGTGCCGGCGGTGGGCTTCGGCCTCGGGATGGAGCGGCTCGTGCTGCTGCTTCAGAAGAGCGGAAGATCCTTCGCGAAGCCGCCGGACCTGTTCGTCGCGTTCGCGGACGAGGCGCAGAAGCTGGATGCGGTGAAGCTCGTGAGCCAGCTCCGGAAGGAGGGCTTCACCATCGAGTTCGATCCGCGCGGCGGGTCGCTCAAGAGCCAGATGAAGCGCGCGGACAAGACGGGCGCGAAGTACGCGGTGGTGATCGGCGATCAGGAGCTGAGCTCTCTCACCGTGCAGCTCAAGCCCATGCAGGGCGGGGAGCCGAAGAGCGTGCCGCTCCAGTCGCTCGCGGAGACGCTCCGGTCAGCCTGAGCGAAGTCTCAGCTTTCGCCCACCGCAGATCGCCTGCGTTCGGGGTGAGTGGTGGCCTCACACGTCACGCCTGCTCGGTCGCTCTGAATTCAGCCGGACGCAATTCGTCAGTTTGGCGGTAACTCCCTCTCGCATAGAGTTCGCGCGCCCATGATCCGTTCTCGCCGTCTCGTCGCTGCTCTCGCTGCCTCCGTGCTCACGCTCTCGTCCGTCGCGCTCGCCGACGAAGGTCTCGCGACCGAGGGCAAGACCATCGATGGCTTCAACTTCCGCCTCCCCGTCTACAACGCCGACAAGGTTGGCTCGACGGTCGTCGGCCTCGACAAGTACGTGGGCCCGGACGCGTCCGACAAGAACACGAAGATCCTGCTCCTCTCGTTCATGGCGTCGTTCTGCGGCCCCTGCAAGAAGGAGATGCCGTACCTCGAGTCCCTGCACGAGAAGTACAAGGACAAGGGCCTGCGCATCGTGATGGTCTCCATCGACACCGAGGTGGAAGGGCAGAAGAAGATCGACGAGCTCATCGCGATGAACAAGGTCACGTTCCCGGTGCTCAAGGATCGCTTCAACCTCGCCGCGCGCCGGTGGCTGGGAAGCAAGACGCCGCTGCCGTCCGTGTTCCTCATCAAGCCGGATGGGACGATCCAGACCGTGCACCGCGGCTACAACGCCGAGGCCTCCGAGCTCTTCGCGTCCGCCATCGAGCAGGCCATTGGCGTGAAGGCCGAAGCCAAGACCGTCACCGCCACCCAGACCGCGCCGTAAAGTGGTCCGTGGTGTGACCGGCGCTTACACCGCGCGCTGAGTCAGCCAGGACCCAATTCGCGGGTCTTGCGGTCTCGCGTTACCCTCTCGTCTGAAAATGACGCCTTCGCAGAACTCAGGCCCGGACGACCTCCGGGCGCGCTGGATCCCTGTCGCCGGCGACAGCATGTGGCCGTCGCTGCGTTCGGGAGATCAGGTGTTCTGCGAGGCGATCTCCACCGCGCATCCGGGAGAGATCGTCGTCGCGCGGCTGCCCGGCGGCATCGTCGCGCACCGGGTGATCTCCTGGAGCCGTGGCCGCGTCATCCTCCGCGGCGACAACTGCGAGAAGAACGACGCGGAGATCGCGGAGTCCTGCGTGCTGGGACGCGTGGTGAAGGTGCGTCGGGCGGGCTCCGAACACCGCTCGTTCGACCGGGGTCCGTCGCGGCTCGGCCTGCTCCGGCGGGATTTCAAGCGCGCGGTTTCTGCGCTCGTGCGGAGGGCGTCATGACTCCGGACGCCGTGCTGAGCAGAGCAGAGGGCGTGGCTGCGAGCCGGCTCGGAGAAGAGCTCGTCGTGCTGGACTCCAATGGCGTCATGCTCCGCGGGCTGAACGCGACGGGCGGGCGCGTGTTCGAGCTGCTCGATGGAACGAAGTCGCTGACCCAGATCGCCGCGCAGCTCGCGCGAGAGTTCCGAGCGCCGGAGGCCTCCGTGCTCAATGACGTCGTCCACTTCGCCGCGGCGCTGGCCGAACGCCGCCTC